>JBIILT010000007.1:0-17025 GCA_044338355.1 Aquirufa sp. | reverse complement strand
ACAATGTGGGATTTCTTATTAATGCGAACTGTGAATTTCTTGATCATAGTCTATGTGATTTTAAAGAATCAGAGCAAATATATTCAAATGCGTCGGTTATTACTTATTCTATTCAAATTAGGTTAATGTTTGATTTCGTGGGTATCACGCACACTACTAAATGTAAGTGCAAGCATCTTCCATTCTCTACCTTGTTTTTGGTAAACCTCAGTTACAGTAAACTCCGTAACCGCTACTTGCTCACGCACGATAGCGTCTAATGTGATACGATTCCAAACAATGGCTGTTTTACCTAAAATCTCGACGGCACTATCTTTGATAGTGGCTTTTTTATACCAAATACGTCCTGTTTTTATAATATCCAATTCTTCGTCTTTTTTCCATGTTCCACTCATATGAACGAATTTGGCCTTATCATCGAATAATTTCTCTAATTTTTCTACATTCTTTTCTGACATCCATTGCCATTTATCATTCGACAATTGAATTAACTCCTTTTCTCTATTAATTTGAGCAAAGACAGTTGAAATAGAAATGAGCATGAAGCTCAATATGTAAACTAGCTTTTTCATTTAATTTATTATTTAAGTTTTACTTGTCTTGATAAATGTGAAAAGGTCAATTGTGCCATTTTCCAAGTATTATTCTCATATATATATGCTTCAGTAACCATAAAGGGATTAGTTACAGAATTACTACCTACTTGCGCGACTAAATCAATATCACTTAAAAGAATTGCAGTATTTCCATAGATTTTTACACTAGTGGAATACACCTCTGCTTGTTTGTACCAAATGAAACCACTTTTTATTATATCCAATTCTCGTGCCTTTCCCCAAGTCCCTCCCATATGAACAAATTCACATTTGGTATCAAATAAAATCTCTAATTTAACTACGTCTTTGTCTGACATCCATTGCCACTTGTCTTTAGAGAGTTGCCTTATAAAATCCTCCGTGTTCGATTGAGCGAAAGAACTAGTAACTGCCAGAAGTGAAAAGGCCAAGAATAATGTGATTGCTTTCATTTTATAATTTATTTATACCGCAAATTTGAAACAATAATCGTTTGCATTGAGTATATAAATTCAAGTATTATCTACCATTTTTACAGATATGGTTTTTTATTGATTTGCTTATATTCGATAATTGGTAAATTCGTTTCAAATATTCGTGACCCATGGAATTGAATTACCCAATCAATAGCATAGCGCAATACAATAAAGATAATAATCACAGGACCTTGCACCCTTTGGTGTCAATTATTGATTTCTCCAAAGCTAATATCCGGGAATGGGGCGATGCAGATAAGATTCGTTTTCAATATGGATTGTTCTCAATCATCCTGAAGGACGTCAAATGTGGCGACATGAAATACGGTCGACATTCCTATGATTATCAAGCGGGAACGTTAGTCTTTTTTGCTCCAGGCCAAATTGTCGAAATCGAAAATCCTAAAGTTCCCTATCAGCCAATGGGTCATGGCTTAGTCTTTCATCCTGATTTATTGCTGGGCACTAATTTAGGCCGAACGATTGCCCAACATAAATTTTTCAACTACGAATCACACGAAGCACTTCATTTATCAGACGATGAGCGGCAAATGATCTTAGATTGCTTTGCAAAAATTGACTTTGAATTGAATCAGCCCATTGATCAGCATTCTAAAAAATTGATTGTATCAAATATTGAATTGTTTTTAGGTTATTGCCAGCGCTTTTACGATCGCCAATTCATAACACGGGATCATGTAAATAAGGGTATTTTAGAACAATTTGAAATCCTATTGAACGGCTATTTTGAATCTGATCAAGCACAGGTATATGGTATTCCATCCGTCAGTCATTTCGCAAATGAGCTACATTTATCAGCCAACTATTTTGGTGATTTAATCAAAAAAGAAACGGGGTTAACTGCAAAAGATTTCATACAAAACAAGACCATAAGTGTTGCCAAAAATCGAGTATTCAAATCTGATAAAACTATAAATGAAATTGCATTCGAAATGGGATTTAAATATCCACAACATTTTACGCGCTTATTCAAGCAGCAAGTTGGACAAACTCCAAATAAGTACCGTTCGTCGAATTGATTCAATTAACCACTTCGGAACTTGGTTTTTAAAGTCTAATCGAGACAAATTTAGGGATCTATTTTTATGATTTAATTTCTGCTTTAAAAACAATTTCACACTTCCCATCTTCTTGATTCTCAAACCCAATACTTCCATTCTGCATGCACCACAAAAATCAATGAATGGATGTAATAGGGGATGTTTTTAAACGAAAAAAGTCACTATTTCTAGTGACTTTCCTGTTTGCTCCCTCTCCTGGGCTCGAACCAGGGACCCCATGATTAACAGTCATGTGCTCTAACCAACTGAGCTAAGAAGGAATATTGTTCCTATTGGGATTGCAAAAATAGGGGGCTAAATCAGTAAATGCAAGATAGCCCCCTGTTTTTTTTGATTTTATTTCTTGTCAGCGGCCTTTTCTGTTGCTTTCTGATCCTTCTTCTTTACTAATTCACCCTCTTTCAGCTTCTTAGCTACCGTCGCATATGGCCCTGCAATTATCTCTTGTCCATCATTCAAGCCGCTCACGATTTCAATGTTTTCGAAATCAGAGATCCCTGTTTTCACTTGGATCATCTTCGCTTTGCCTTTCTCCATCACGAATACTACTTCTTTCGTATTTTCCTTGCGTTTCTTCGCTTCTAAGGCATCGTTAGAGTTCGTCGCGTTTGTTCCGTCTTCTTCCTTCTTCATGCCTTCCTTCGCTTCTGCGCCGATCTCACGAGTAGTTACTGCAGATAAAGGTACGGTTGATATGTTTTCTTTTCTATTCGTCAAAATCTCCACCGACGCTGTCATTCCAGGCTTCAATGGATAAGACAATTTCCCTTTGATTAAGTCTACATAAGAAGAACGCAACACACGAATCTTGACTTCAAATTCCGTTACGGCATCATTTGAAACAGCAGAGGCTCCACTTGAATTCGCAGAACTAGCTATTTCATATACTACTCCTTTAAACTTACGCTCGCTAGAAGAGAACGCATCCACATCGATTAATACAGTATCGCCTAGGCTTACACGAGTAATATCATTTTCGTTTACGTTTACGCGCACTTCCATTTTATTCAAGTTCGCGATACGTAACATCTCGGTCCCTGCCATTTGTGAGGTACCTACAACACGCTCTCCTAATTCTACGTTTAACTTCGAGATGATACCGCTTTGAGGAGCATAAATCGTTGTTTTTGTTAAGTTTGTTTTAGCTTCTTTCAATGCCGCTTCAGATGATTTAACATTGTAATTCGCGGCATTTACGTTTGCTTTTGCGGCTTCCAAATCTTGTTTTGCCACGGTATAAGCAGATACAAATTGATCAAAGTCAGCGTCAGAAATGACCTTATCCTTGTGCAATTTAGCATTACGATCATAATCAATTTTAGCTTTCGATAATCGTGCGTCGCTTTGGGCTAACACCGCCTTGCTTTGCTCCATGTTTGCCTTCGTTGCATTCATTTGTGCTTCCGCACGAGCCAATAGAGACACGTAATTATCAGGACGAATCTTCAACAACTCTTGACCAGCCACCACTGAATCGCCTTCCGCCACGTTCAAAGAAACAATTTCTCCTGAAACATCAGGTGATAACTTCACCTCTACCTCGGGCTGAATCTTGCCAGATGCACTTACTTTTTCAATGATTGTCGAACGAGAAACCTTCGTGAACTCTACTTCTGTAGGCTCTACTTTCCCGATCCATTCCATTTTTTTGGCTAGAAGTAATCCACCAAAAATTAATACCACTGCGCCTCCGATGATCATCCAGGTCCGCTTACTGTTGTTGTTTGTTGCCATAATTTTAGTCAATAGTCGCTAGTCACTAGCCAATTTTATCTATACTCTCTACTCTTTTATCTCTAATCTAATTTATTATCTATGCTCTCTACTCTTTTATCTCCAATCTAAAATGTGAGTGCCTTCCCCTGATAGAAATCCAAAATCTTCGTTCTAAATACGAAGTCATATTTCGATTGTACCAAGCTCAAACGCGCACGATCTAAATTCGTTTTTTGTAAGTTATAGCTCACAAAGTCGATTGTTCCAGCTCCGAAGCGGCTTTCTGCCGCACGGAATGACTCTTCTAAAGCAGATACCTGTGAAAGCCCTGCCTCGTATTTCATTGCCGCATTATTCAAGTTCACGTAAGCTTGCTCGATGTTTTGGCGTAGTGTTAAACGTGCCCTAGATGCCTCGATGGAAGCGTTCTCGCGCTGTAAACCCGCTTGGGCTATTCTTGTCTTGTTTGCAAATCGAGTGAAAATAGGAATGTTTAATCCCACCGTAAGGACTTTGTTTTGTGTATTATTTAACTGATCAAAATAGCCGATCGTTAGAGCGTTCGATTGATTCGCAGACACGCTTGCGTTAAAAGACAAAGTAGGCAAGGTGGATGATTTTGCAACTGAAATTCCTTTTAATGCACTCTGAACCCGCAAATCTGCCGCTTTAACAAGGGGCTGGATCGTTACGGCTTTGGCAAATAAATCATCCATTTCTGTGTCATAGCCACTAGAACTCGGAACAGGAACCTGTATGCGCTGCAATTCGATTGTTGTGATGCTCGAATCGTTTAACAATTGCAATAAGCTCAATTTGTTGAGGTCCAAAGAGCTCTGGAAATTCACCACATTAGACTCTTCATTCGCTAACTGCGCCTTCAAATCCAATAGATTAGAGGGTGCAAGGGAGCCCGCATTCACTAATTTATCCGTACGAGTGATTTGTAATTTCGTGATTTCAGTCTGCGATTTTGCGATGCTAAGTTGATCCTCCGAATTCAAGATGGCTAAATAAGCCAGCACGACCTGTAAGGAAATATTTTCCTTGATGGAAGCTAAATCTTCTTGAGACGCCTTTAGGTTATAATCGTTTTGAAGAACGGTATTACGGATTTGGCCCCCATTAAAAAGAAGCATACCTGCGTTTAAGCCCAGGTTATTGTAGTTAATGTTACGCGAATCGAAGCCGTTCGTGAAGGGGTTAATACTTCGACCAAAACTGGCTGATTGATTGATATTTGCGCTTAGGTTAGGCAGCGCATTGTTTTTCGACTGTTGCAACTGCAATTGTGCGTTGCGCAAACTTACCTCAGACGACTTCACGTTTAAGTTGTGTTGTAGCGCAATCTCAACCGCCTTTGTAAGCGATAGTTGAACGGCGTTTCCATTCGCCTGTATCGCAGAAGCATTCTGAGCTGTTGCTGAAATTCCGCTTGCAAACAACAAGGCGGAAAGACTAACTATTTTTAAAGACATAAGGTCAAAAATAAAATGTATGCAAAGGTAAACATTCCCGGGAAAGCCGCTCCTGATTTTAGGATAAACGGCAAGGGTTCAGGATGAAACCCCCTTTAAGGTATTACTTGAAACATTTGTTTAGCTGTTTTACGAGAAAACGCATTGAAATGCCACCACTCATATTCGATGGCGGTAAAACCTGCTTGCGTCATTGCATTTCTTAAGATGAGCCGGTTATCGATGGCTTTTTGGCTTAATTTCCCCGACTTTAATAGCTTTGTTTCCTCCTTAGGATAGGCCATTTCTCCAAAGAAGTCAAATTTTGTCCCCATCTCCAGCGGCTTCCCTTTCTCGTCCGCCACCGTCAAATCAATCGCGCTTCCATAGTTATGAATCGAATGCTCTTTCGGATCCGCCACATAATTCCGACGCTTTTCGGGCGCATATTCTGTTAATGTATTCCAAAGTTCCCACTGCTTTGAAAGCGGTCTTGCCGCATCATAAATCAACAAATGGAAACCCGGATGCGCCTTTTCCAGATTCTCTTGCGCCTTATTCAGCTTCGCAATCGTCTCTTTCTGCAAATACGCATGGGTCAAACAACCGTACACATCCTTCTTCATAAAATTATCAGTAGTCGCATATTTAAGTTCTACCAAAACGTGCGGAACCTGCTGCGTTACCTCCTGAAGGCCCTGTTTCTGCATCGACAACTCTGCGACACACGTTGTTTTTTGTGCCTTTAACGAAAGGCTTAGTAACAGGATTATTCCTGCTTTAGCGAATTGACTCTTCATATTGACGGAATTTTCCCTAAATTTAATCGTTTTTTACCTCTGTAAACCTATGGCTTTAAATTGGATTTGGTTTTTGTTCTTCGGTGTCGCATTCGTCGTCGCCCTGATTCAATTTATTTTCTTCGGCAATACTGACATATTTAAAGTCCTAGTAGACGGCATGTTTGACTCCGCAGAAGTAGCCGTGATGAAAGTAGCCCTTCCATTAACCGGCGTCATGGCCTTTTTTATGGGTATTTTGCAAGTAGGAGAAAAGGCCGGCGCGATCCATTTTTTAGCGCGCAAAATCCAACCTTTTTTCTCTCGTCTTTTTCCAGAAGTACCTAAAGACCACCCCGTTCACGGCCAAATGATCATGAACTTCTCCGCGAATTTATTAGGTCTAGATAATGCCGCGACACCTTTTGGACTAAAAGCAATGCAGGGTTTACAGGATTTAAATCCGGTCAAAGAAACCGCTTCTAACGCCCAAATCATGTTCCTCGTGCTCCATAGCGCAGGTCCCGTTCTAATTCCTCTTTCCATCATGGCCCAACGCGCCATTTATGGTGCACAGGACGCTTCAGACGTATTTATTCCCTGCCTAATGGCCACCTACGCAGCCACCATCACAGGCCTAATATTCGTCTCCATCAAGCAAAAAATTCGCCTTTTTGACCCTATTCTTTTTAGCTGGCTTTTTAGCATCACCGCTATCCTTGCGGGCATCTTGTGGTACTTCAGCAGCCTCCCTAAAGAGCAAATCGACATTCAGTCCAAACTCTTCAGCAACGGCATCCTATTCGCCCTGATTTTCTCCTTCATCGCCGCGGCCTTTTATAAAAAAGTAGATATTTTCGGAACCTTCGTCGAAGGCGCCAAAGGAGGATTCGAAACCTCCGTCCGCATCATTCCCTACCTCGTAGGAATGCTCGTGGCCATCTCCTGTTTGCGCAATTCAGGCGTTTTAGACTTCATCGTAGACGGCATGAAAATGGCTGTGAACTACATGGGCATCGACAATCGCTTCACCGACGCAATGCCTACTGCCCTTCTTCACCCAGTTTCTGGCAGCGGTTCTCGCGCCATGATGATTGACACCATGAAAACCTTCGGCCCAGACTCCTTCGCCGGCCGCCTAGCCTGCGTCTTCCAAGGCTCCGCTGAAACAGTCCTATTCGTCATCGCCCTTTACTACGGCTCCGTTCAGGTGCGCAACATTCGCTACACGCTTTGGGCGGGATTGGCGGCGGATTTAGTGGGGATCCTTACAGCTATTTTTGTGAGCTATCTTTTCTTTGGGTGACAATTAGATTAGAGATTATAGAGTAAAGAGTATAGATGGGTTTCCTCTCTATAATCTTTTCTCTCTACTCTATTATCTCCTCTCTCTACTCTATTATCTTTACTCTCTTATCTTTTATCAATTAGTTGATAGGCTTCATTCATTGGGTTCTCTAGTTTTGCAATCAAATGATCCACTAATGACAACAAGCCCTGCTAAAACAAAATCGTACGCATTCTCGATTAAAATGGTTTCTCTTTGCCGAAGACTAATGGTTGTAGATAAAGAATACGTCATAAGCAAGCAGCTCTTAAAATCTTCCACATCGATTGGCGCAAATATTGAAGAAGCTATTGGAGGGTTCTCCAGAAATGATTTTAAATACAAGATTTCGATTTCTTATAAGGAAGCTCGAGAAACGCGGTATTGGATTCGATTATTAATCAGCACAGATTATTTCTCAGAGGAAGAAGGGGCCTCTGCTTTAGCAGATTTAGACGAATTAATGAAGATGCTAATGTCCACTTTAAAAACTTTAAACAAGGTTTAGATTAGAGATAAGAGAGTATAGAGAAGGCCCATCTATACTCTTTACTCTATAATCTCTAATCTATTATCTCCTCTCTATACTCTCTTATCTCTACTCTCCTGCGTCCCGCAGGGCCGCTACCAACTCAAATCCAAGGCTTTCTATTTTGAGGCGGACCTCGTGCTTATTCTTCAGCCCCACAATTTTAGCTACTTGGCCAGTTAATGGGCCTGATTCGATGGTGATATAGTCACCGATTTTTGCAGTGGTTCCGATGGTTTCTACTTCGAGATGGTCAGAGAGAAATTGTCTGATGGCATGGATTTCAGAGTCTTGGATGACGGCAGGTTTGTGGAGCCAGTAGACGAAGTTAACAACACCGAAGGTTCGGCGGACTAGGCCGCTTTGCTTTTCGAGGTCGATATTAACGAAAACATAGGAGCGGAAGAGAACTTCTTCGACCCATTTTTTGCGATCAGACCATTGTTTTTTGCGCTTCGTGGTAGGGCAATAGGCTTCGAGGCCTAGCTCCTCGAGGCGCAAGGAGACTTTCTTCTCCATTCGGGATTTCGTATAAATCGCGTACCAGGCCATACTTATAATCGAGCGTCTGCTAAATCCTTAGATAAGATGGATTTGATATCGAAGATGACTCCATTTTCGGCTTTAAGGGAAGCGAATGGGAGATCGAGGAATTCGTTGTGGGCCACGGTCAAAACGATTGCCTGGTATTGATCCGCTAGTTTTGTGACTAGGTCGATGCCGTGTTCGTGTTTCACCTCGGTCGGATTTGCCCAAGGGTCATAGACGTCTACCTCCATGCCAAAATCTACCAGTTCCTTGTAGATATCTACTACGCGGGAATTGCGGATGTCGGGGCAATTTTCTTTGAAGGTGATGCCGAGCATGAGGGTTTTGGCGCCGGCGATTTTTTGGCCTTTATTAATCAAGAGTTTGACTAATTTATTCGCCACGAAAATGCCCATGTTATCGTTCACGCGGCGACCCGAAAGGATCACTTGTGGATAATAGCCAAGGCTTTCGGACTTGTGCAATAGGTAATAGGGGTCCACGCCGATGCAGTGGCCGCCTACTAATCCGGGTTTGAAATTCAAGAAATTCCACTTCGTTCCGGCGGCTTCTAACACCTCGGTGGTGTCGATGCCCATGCGATCAAAAATCAAGGCCAATTCGTTAACAAACGAGATATTAACGTCGCGTTGGGCGTTTTCGATGGCTTTGCTGGCTTCGGCCACCTTCATGGAAGGCGCCTTGTGAGTGCCTGCGGTGATGATGGAGCGGTATAGTTGGTCGACTTTTTCGGCGATTTCCGGAGTGGATCCGGAGGTGACTTTCTTAATTTTGGTCAAGGTGTTTACCTTGTCGCCTGGGTTGATGCGTTCTGGCGAATAGCCGCAGAAGAAGTCCACGTTGAACTTTAATCCGGAGAATTTCTCCAAAACAGGTACACAATCTTCCTCCGTACAACCCGGATAGACGGTAGATTCATAAATGACCAAATCTCCTTTTTTCAAGGCCTTGCCGATCATCTCTGAAGCTTTCAAAAGGGGGCTTAAATCCGGCTTTTTGAAGTGGTCAATGGGGGTGGGTACGGTTACAATAAAGGTGTTGCAAGAATTTAAATCTGCTGCGTTTGAGGAGAATGTTAACGAAACAGACGCTTTTAATTGCTCCGCCGTCACTTCTTGTGTGCGGTCAAAGCCTTTATTTAATTCCGCGATGCGGCTGGTGTCAATATCAAATCCGAGGGTGGGGATATTTTTCCCGAACTCTACCGCTAACGGAAAACCCACATATCCTAAGCCAATAATGGCGATCCGTGTACTCATCTTATTTGTTCGAGAAAAGTTTTACGTCCGCCTGCATCATGTCTTTCACTAACGCGGCTAAGTCGTATTTTAGAGTCCAGCCTAGTTTTTCTTTGGCCTTCGTCGGATCCCCGATCAACAATTCTACTTCCGTAGGGCGGAAATAACGCGGGTCGATCGCGATGACTTCTTGTCCGACAGGTACTTGATAAGCGGGGTTCGAGCAAGAAACGACTGTTCCTTTTTCGTTCACGCCTTCCCCAGAGAAAGCGACTTCGATGCCCACTTCCACAAAAGAAAGGCGGATAAATTCGCGTACGGTGGTTGTGATGCCGGTTGCGATGACATAATCTTCAGGTGTATCTTGTTGCAAAATTAACCACATCGCTTCGATGTAATCTTTTGCATGGCCCCAGTCGCGTTTCGCGTCCAAATTGCCTAAGTGAATCTTTTTTTCTTGTCCTAAAGCGATTTGGGCCACACCTCTTGTGATTTTACGCGTCACAAAGGTCTCTCCGCGAAGCGGGGATTCGTGGTTAAATAAAATCCCGTTTACCGCAAACATGCCGTAGGCTTCGCGGTAATTTACCGTGATCCAGTAGCCATATAATTTAGCGACTGCGTAAGGAGAACGTGGATAGAAGGGAGTCGTTTCGGATTGCGGAACTTCCTGCACAAGGCCGTAAAGTTCCGAGGTGGACGCTTGGTACACTTTCGTCTTTTTAGTCAAGCCTAGCAAGCGAATGGCCTCTAAAATACGCAAGGTTCCGATGCCGTCTACCTGCGCTGTATATTCTGGTTCGTCGAAAGAAACTTTCACATGGGACATGGCCCCTAGATTGTAAATTTCATCTGGCTGAACCTCTTGAACAATGCGAATGATGTTCGTGGAATCGCTTAGATCTCCGTAATGCAAGATAAATGACGCAGAATCTACGTGCGGATCTTGGTACAAGTGGTCGATGCGATCGGTATTAATCAAGGAGCTTCTGCGCTTGATTCCGTGCACGATATAGCCCTTATTTAAAAGAAATTCCGCTAAATAAGCGCCATCTTGTCCTGTTACGCCCGTAATGAGAGCTACCTTTTTTCCTGTCGACATACGATTCATTAAGAAATCAAAATTAGGCAAAAAAGAGGCCTAACGCAATTTATTCATACAAGCCCAAAATCGCCTTTTCGTGTTTCGCGTAAATCGCCTTGCGCTTTAATTTCAAAGTAGGGGTGATTTCTCCATCCGCCACCGTGAACAAGCGCGGCAATAGAACGAATTTTTTAACCTGTTCGTATTTCGCCACCGAAGCCATCGTATCTAATACCTCTTGATCCATTTTTTGAAGAACCTCCTTGTGTTTAATAAGCGCCTCGGGGCCTTTGGCCTGAATGCCTTGTTGATCTGCCCAAACTTGTAAAGCATTAAACTCTGGAATAATGAGCGCTGAAGGGAATTTTTGGCTTTCGCCCACCACCATACATTGCTCGATAAAAGCAGATTCTTTCAATTTGTTCTCCACTAGCTGGGGCGCCACATATTTTCCTCCAGACGTTTTAAAGATTTCTTTCTTACGATCCGTAATCTTCAAATACTTGCCGTCTACCATCATTCCGATGTCGCCCGTATGGAACCAGCCGTCTTTATCAATCGCTTCCGCTGTTGCCTCCGGATTCTTGTAATAACCGACCATCACCGAATCTCCCTTCACACAAATCTCACCATCTTCTGCAATCTTTAATTCGATACAATCAATTAACGATCCCACACATCCCACTTTAAAATCAATCGGTTTAACCCGCGATACGGAAATTACGGGCGATGTTTCTGTCAAACCATATCCTTCTGAAACCGGAACACCGGCAGCCCAAAAAACGCGAGATAAGCGTGGTTGCAATGCAGCAGAACCAGAAGCGATCAAGCGCACATTTCCGCCCAAAGCTTCACGCCACTTGCTGAAAATCACTTTGCGATAGAAGGCTAATTTTAACGAATCAATTAGTCCTAATTTCTCCATCGGATCGTATTTCAAACCAAACTCTAATGCGCCGAAGAAAAGGGTTCGTTTAATACCGGTAAGCTCATTTCCTTTGGCCAAAATCTTATCATATACTTTCTCCAGCAAACGAGGAACCGAGGCAAACATAGCCGGTTTTACCTCCCTAATATTATCAGCGATGGTCTCCATGCTCTCCGCATAATAGACCGAAACGCCATAATACATGTACATATAAATGTCCGTACGCTCATAAATGTGGCAAAGTGGCAAGAAGCTCAATGCGCGATCATTTGGCAATAAATCAAAGAAATTTCCTCGTACTAAAGACTTGATATTACTCACAATATTGTGGTGCGTTAACATCACGCCTTTAGGGCGACCAGTCGTACCAGAAGTGTAAATGAGGGTTAATAAATCACTCGGCTGCACCGCATCCATCAATGGCTTCAATTGTGCCACATCCTTTCCTTCACCTAAGTCTTTTACGGCCGTCCAGCGCTCCACGTCAGCCACTGGATCGAAGGTATAAATACCTTTAATTTTCTTATTTCCCTTCGAAGCTTCCTTCACTTTCAGATACAATTCCTCATTTTCACAGAACACATACTTCACTTCTGCGTCTTTAAAAATGTAGTCGTAATCTTCAATAGTGATCGTGGGATACATAGGAACAGTTACTCCACCTATGATTTGTACAGCGAAATCAACAAAATTCCATGCTGGGCGATTACCAGAAATGATCGCCACTTTTTCGCCTGGCTTAATTTTTAATTCAAGTAAACCTAAAGCAAGGGTTTGAATGGTTTCCAAAATTTCGTCGACCGAATACTTCTTCCATTCATCATTCCGTTTTAAACAAAACAGATCTTCTTTTTTAAAAGTCTTATAAGCGTCTAATAAGTCAAATACGCGGGTGAATTGTTGATGAACCATATAGTGAAGGGTTTAGAGCCAGCAATTTAGTGAATTGTATTAAATATAGTTCTTTTTGCATCTAAATTACTTATCCACAAGTTATCCACAAGTGAAGTAGTGATTTAATCTTTTTTTATCTTATGTAAATAATTTTTATATCTAAAATATCAAAAAAGCATCAAAAGCTTTTTTCAACCTTAAAAACTTATCCACACACATAAATTAAAAAAAGAAAAATATATTTAAATCTCTTTTTTGTTTCTTTTTGTTGTTCTCTGTGGATAAGTGGATAAGTCTAATTCGTGTTTGTAAGTGCTTGATATGAGCTAGTATTGTCTAAACAAAAGGCATTTTGTCTTTGTGGATAAGTGTCTAACAACTTGTGGATAAGTCTAAGGTTATCCACAGAGCCCGGTGTGGAAAAAAAATTATACACATTTATAGACAGTTTGTGTGGATAAAATGTGGATAAAAAAGGCACTTATCCACAGTGCTATGGGGTATTTATCCACAAGTCGCTTAATTGGAAATTAGCTTTTAATTTGATCTTTGTGTCGAAATAATAGATAGGCTCTGGCTTAGTTTTAGTCTTGAAGTTGCCAATATCCCATCGGCCATTTTTATTTGTATCTACGATGGCCCTAAGAATATAGGATCCAGGCTGTATGTTTTGAAAGGAACAAGTGCCAGTTCTTTTTTGCTCGTAGGCAGTCTCCAAATTATCGCTCTTTAATAATTGGTAGATATAATTCCCGGGTGTTTTTAACCCCCCCTCAATACTCCCCGTTTCTTCCGGATCTAAGCGCGTAATCAGCTGCTTAAACTCTTGAGTCGAGTCTGCTTCTGGCCCTACAAAAGCTGTTTTTGCTAGCGAAAGGGCGAATTTGTCTACCAAAGGCAAGAAGTCGCTTTTGATTGTTAAAATATTTTGGAATTTGTTCCAGCTGAATGCTTCGTCTGGAAAGGTTAGATCATCCTCGTTTTCAGTTAATATATGTACCTTCTTGGAGTCCCATTGTGAGATGGGCTTAGGGAAGATAATGAGTACAGAATCTGTGGCTACGATTAATGCGCCAGCCTTAGGAAATACGTCAAACCCTAGTGGCACCGTGTCCGGCTTGTCTTTTTTAACTAACTCTCGGAATTTTGCTTTAAAGCTTAAGTCGTATTTTCTACCTATTGAGTCTTCCAGTGCCGCTTCTATTTTTAGGGTATCTGCTTTGCTCAAATTTCCTGCATAGATTCGCAAATTGCGGTTGTTTTCGATTTGGTAAATCGGTTTTTCGGTCGACGAAAAGCGCAATTCCGCAGCGGCAAGTCCTCTATTAAACTCATATAGAACAGTTTTAGCGGTCGTCGTTGTTTTACTTAGTTTCAGTGGATCCTGATTTTGCAGTGCGATTTTAAAGTCGCGCGTCTCATTTTTGCGCAAGTCGATGAACGCTTCTGTGATAAAGTCCACAGGTTCTTTGGCAGAATTATAGAGCAGGTTATTGTTTCCATCTTCAAAGGCTGCCATATAGTATTTCCCCTCGGCTAAGTTTTCTAACGCATAAATGCCCGAGGTGTCGGTTCTTACAAAATAATAAGGCTTTGCTTTATCGATGGACAAGGTGTCTGTGTAGGGATATAAGCCAATGGTGACATTGTTGGCTTTTTTATTCGTTAATAAATAGCTCACTCGTCCCTGAATCTTTAAGGAATCTATACTGTTAGAGGTACTAAATACGAGTTTGATGTTTTTGCCTTTATTCTGTTCTGCTATATCTTCTATGGCATTTCTAAAATTAAAGGTATAGGTGGTACTGTCTTTTAACGTGCTGTCTAAAACCAGAGTTAGCCCCATGGGCCGGATGCGCGTTTCGTAATTACCTATAGACGGGGTGATCAATAATTCTTGATTCAAGTTTTTAATCGCAACATATTCATTGAAATTCAATTCAATTTTTTTCCCCTTATAATTCTTGCTTTTGTTTAGCGGAATCGAGTTTATAACCACTGGAGCCAAGGTGTCTTTTTTGCCACCGGGAGGCGAGGCCATTTGGGCACAACTTTGTAGAAATACCAGGCTGATTCCAAAGCTTAGGAATGCAAATAATAGACTGAATTTCAGGTAGTTACGCATGTTCAAATAGGTACAGGTTACTGGAGTAATTCGGCTTGCCGAGCATAGCACGCAGGTTCGAAAGCAGGCCAACAAAGAACGAATGTATCAGTCTTTTATTTCCTGTCTTGTTCTCATTGCTTAGTAAAGAAATATAAAAGCTATCAAAGATTAGCCCGCGGCTCTTCTTTAATTTAAAACCATACTTAGCCGCTAATGCCGTAATGGTGGCTGGCGTAAAATGGTAGATGTGACGCGGAACATCGTAGGCTGCCCAGTATTCTTCAAAATAATTCGCGTCGAAGGAAGCCGGGTTAGGCAAGGCTAAAAGCAATTTTCCGTCTTGTGCCAAGCGGTTTTTAAAGAATTGAAAGTATTCATCTATCTCGTAGACGTGCTCTAATACATGCCACAAAGTAATGACCTGAAACTGTTTATCTGAAGCGATTTCTGTTAAAGATGGCGCGATGGTTAAGCCCGCTAATTTAGCCGCTCTAGCAGCCGTTTCTGGGGCTAATTCGACACCGTTTATGTTCCAGCCTTTTTCCTTAGCCGCAGCTAAGAAGTGGCCGTTTCCACATCCGACATCTAGTAATTCTTTATTCCCTTTTTTCTCTGGTTCAATCCAATAGGTTTTCGACTGCAAAGTGAATTTGCGCACTGCATGGTAAAGCTTATTGACGATTCCTTCATTCGTATCGCTGTGCGAAATGTACGCGCTCGCATGGTAATAAGGACCCGCTTCGTTAGCAGCGGGCCGCGGGTTCGTATAGATTAATTGACAAGAATCACAGGTAACAATGTGGAACATTTCGTTCGACACGGTATAATCTTTTGCCTTGAATTTTAGGCTGGAATGAGGTGATCCGCAAACGGGGCAGTTTTGTATATTCTCCATTAGCGTCCCATGAATAAAAGTAGAATTGAAACGTCAGACGCAGACACTCCTGAGATGCGACTTGCTTGTCCGATCGTCTGCGGTAATATAGCTTTCAATTTGATGCGCGATTCGGTCGAAAGTGTCTTGATCCGATCGTAATCGAAGTTCGCCGGGATAGACAAGTCCTCCATCGATTTCATTTTGTCCACCATCAAGCGCTCCTTCTCAATATAGCTTTCGTATTTCACCAAAATCTCAACTTGCTCGCGAACCTCTTGTGAATAGTTTCTGACGATGGGTTCTACACTCGGGTGAGTAACGATCCGGTCGAAAGATAAATCAGATCTTCTGAGCAAGTTGACAATAGGCGCACCTTCTTTCAAGGTTGCGCTCCCCTCCTGCTCGAGCCAGTCGTTGACTTCGGACGGTTTTACTTTCGTGTTTTTTATTTCTTCGGTTAAAGCCGCTACTTGTGCCCTCTTTTCTTGGAATTTATTCCAGCGCTGTTCAGTCGCCAAACCTAATTGGTATCCTTTTGCGGTTAAGCGTTCATCGGCATTGTCTTGTCTAAGTAAGGTTCTAAACTCGGCACGCGACGTGAACATGCGGTAAGGCTCATCTGTTCCTTTGTTAATTAGATCATCGATTAATACGCCGATGTAAGCGTCCGAACGAGATAAGGTAAATGGATCTAATTCGTGAGTTTTTAAGTGGGCGTTTATTCCAGCCATCAAGCCTTGGCAAGCGGCCTCTTCGTAACCCGTGGTGCCGTTGATTTGGCCGGCAAAGAATAAGCCTTTCACTCGTTTCGTTTCTAATGTTGGTGTCAACTGAGTTGGCGGGAAATAATCGTATTCTATCGCGTAACCTGGGCGGAACATCTTCGCTTTTTCAAAACCAGGAATTAAGCGAATGGCTTCAAATTGAATATCTTCGGGCAGAGAGGTGGAGAATCCATTCACATAAATTTCTACTGTGCTCCAGCCTTCTGGTTCGACGAAAATTTGGTGAGAATCCTTGTCTGCAAATCGGTTGATTTTGTCTTCTACCGAAGGACAGTAGCGCGGACCTAAACCTTTAATTCGGCCCGCGAACATGGGCGAACGGTCAAAGCCTTTTCTCAAAACCTCATGGACTTTAGTATTCGTATGCGTGATCCAGCAAGAGCGTTGTTCGGTTAAAGGTGACTCAGTTAGATAGGAAAAAGAGCTCGGGTTCTCATCGCCCTTTTGTTCTTCCATTGCTGCGAAGTCCAGACTTCTTCCATCCACGCGTGGCGGTGTTCCCGTCTTCATTCTGCCTGATTCAAAACCTAAATTTATGAGCTGTTCAGTTAGTCCGATCGCCATTGGCTCTGCCATTCTTCCTCCGCCAAAATTCTTCTCTCCTATATGGATTAAGCCATTT
>JBIILT010000130.1:0-4990 GCA_044338355.1 Aquirufa sp. | reverse complement strand
CCTGCATTCTATCTCGAAGATGGGACTTTGATTGTGGCAAAAGACAAAAAAGAGGCCTTGCGCATCGCTCGAGATAAATACCAATTGTATGCTTTAGTAGAGGATGATTTGACGCAGGATCCAGACGTTTTGGATACCTGGTTCTCGTCTTGGTTATGGCCCATTTCCGTTTTTGATGGTATTGAGAATCCTGATAATGAGGATATTAAGTACTATTACCCTACAAACGACTTAGTCACTGGACCAGATATTTTGTTCTTCTGGGTGGCCCGTATGATTATGGCGGGATACGAGTGGAGAGATGAATTGCCGTTCAAGAATGTGTATTTAACAGGAATTGTACGCGATAAGCAGGGTCGTAAGATGTCCAAATCGCTAGGCAACTCACCAGATCCATTAGAACTTATCGAGCGTTTCGGCGCAGATGGGGTTCGCTCTGGCTTATTGTTCTCCGCTCCTGCGGGGAATGACTTGTTGTTTGATGATAAACTGTGTGAACAAGGTCGTAACTTCTCGAATAAAATTTGGAATGCGTTCCGTTTATTGCGCGGATTAGAAGTTGTTCCAGGTAACTCTTTACCAGAACACGTTTTAGCGACGCAATGGTTTGAGTCGAAGTTAAACCAAACCATCATCGATGTTCAAGATCACTTTAGCAAATTCCGTATTTCAGATGCACTATTAAGCATTTATGAGTTGGTTTGGGATGATTTCTGTGGTAAATATTTAGAGATTATCAAACCGGCTTACCAAAGCCCAATCCACGCAGACACGTTAAAGGATGCGTTAGGATTATTCGATTCATTAATGCGATTGATGCATCCGTATATGCCATTTATTACCGAAGAAATTTGGCAGGTTATCGATGAACGTGCGGCAGGAGAGTCCATCTGCAAAGCTGAATTCCCTTTATCCGGCCCTGTTAATTCTAGTTTAGTCGCTCAATTCGATGTCGTATTCGAAGTGGTTACTAAGATTCGCGAGATACGCAATTCGAAACAATTATCGCCTAAGTTAGCATTATCGCTAAATATCAAAGCTGAAAATAAAGCAGCCTATGCGCCAGTAGAGGCGATTATGATGAAGCTAGCGAATTTAGAATCGATCACATTTGTAGCGGATGCCGTGCCTGATGCGCAAACCTTTGTGGTGAAAGCAGATCAATTCTTCGTTCCTTTAGCGAACGATGAAGATCCAGCCGTATTGAAGGCTGAATCAGAGAAAGAATTGGTTTATCTGTTAGGTTTCAAAAAGTCAGTAGAAGCGAAATTAGCCAACGAGAAATTCGTAGCGAATGCAAAAGAGGATTTAGTGGAACGCGAAAGACAAAAATTAGCGGATGCCGAAACAAAAATTCAGTCCCTACAAGAATTGCTAGCTCGTTTAGGATAATGAAGTTTATTTACGCGGTTTTCGTCGGTTTGTTACTTTGGTCTTGCTCAAAAGAGAAGGCGGCCACCGAGATTACGTGGGATTTTCGACGGGTTGAACGCGAAATGGCAGCGGCAAAATCAGACGCTGAAATGGGCACTTTATTGAGTAAACACCCGGAAATAAGCATCGGTTATTTTAGTGCTAGTCCTGAAAAAATGCCCTATCTAGCTCAGGACTTATATCGGCTGTATGCAAACCCAGCCTTGCGTAAGTTCTATAATCAAAGCCAGGAGGTAGCATTTTTTGGTGGAGATGCACTAGAAAAAGAATTAAAAGAGGCTTTCACAAAAATTCAAACAGAATTTCCAGGCGTGAAAACTCCGAAGATTAGAACCGTATTCTCTGGATTTGGTGGCGTAGGGGGAGGCGAATTTACGGCTCAAAATTTAGTCGTATCCGACTCCTTAATTATCATTGGCCTCGACTTCTTCATGGGATCCCAGGGTTTATATAAAGCACCTAATGTCTATGAATACCAGATGCGCCGTTTGGAACCCAAAGCTTTGGTCGCTCAAGTCATCCTCCAATATTCTGCCTTTTTGATCAAACAAACAGAGAACGATGCAAGTTTATTGAGTGATATGATTTGGTATGGTAAAGGATACGTTTTTACGAAAACAATTTTACCTTCCGTCCCTGATAGTCTTATTTTTGGATATACTCAGCAGGAAATTGCGGAGACGAATGCCTTCCAAAAAGAAGTTTGGGAACATTTTATCGACCTTAAATTGTTATTCAGTACCGACAAGACGATAAAGGGCAAATACCTAGATGATCGTCCCAAAACCACCGAAATCGGTCCCGCCTGCCCAGGTGGCATCGGCCGCTGGTTAGGCTGGCGAATTGTAGATTCCTATTGGAAACAAAAGCCCAAAATTAGTTTGGCAAAGATTTTGACCGACCCAGAAGCCAATCGATTATTCCTCGATTCGGGCTACCGCGGCGAAGCAGATAAAAAATAAGATGGCAAAAAAACAACACGGTGATATAGGCGGAGGAGTAGATCCAAAAGATGCCGTTAAAGTCAGTAAACAAGGCCTATCCAAGGCCATCAAGATTTTTAAATTCGTCATTCCCTACAAATGGACTTTCATAATAGGGATGATGTTCCTGTTACTTTCGAATTTAACGACCCTTAGTTTTCCCCTTTTAATCGGTGAAATGACCAAGGTGATCGAAGGCAAATCTGAGTATAAAATCAACGAGGTAACCTTGTTCTTTTTTGGGGTCCTCATTGTTCAAGCTATCTTATCCTTCTTCCGCATCTATACTTTTGCGCAAGTCTCAGAGAAAGCGATGCGTGATGTACGTCAGACACTTTATGCGAAAATCATTACCCTTCCCATTTTCCATTTTGAGAAAAGACGCGTAGGCGAATTGATGAGCCGCATTACTTCTGATATTACACAATTACAAGACGTTTTATCAATCACACTCGCTGAATTCTTCCGCCAAGTATTTACGCTCGTGGGCGGCGTAGCCTTAATCACCTACATCTCCTGGAAGCTGACATTGTTCATGTTAGCCACATTTCCTTTATTGGTTATCTCAGCTATCGTTTTCGGTAAATTCATTCGGAAGATCTCCAAAAAAGCGCAGGACGAACTCGCTAATACCAATATCATCGTTGAAGAAACACTAACATCCATCCAAGCCGTCAAAGCTTTTACCAATGAAAAATACGAAGTCGACCGCTACACTTCATCCCTAAATAAAGTTTTAGTTGAAGCCTTGAAAGCCGCGACCTTACGCGGAGGGTTTGTCAGCTTCATCATATTTGCCTTATTCGGCGGTATCGTGGGCGTGGTATGGTATGGCGCTTCACTCGTTGCTCAAGGTGATTTAATCCTAGCAGATTTATTAACTTTTATTTTCTATACCGCCTTTATCGGAGGTTCCGTAGGAGGTTTAGGTGACATCTACGCACAATTACAGAAGACCATCGGTGCTTCAGATCGCATTCTAGAAATTTTGGGTGATCCATCAGAAATTGATTTAACGCGTGATTCCTCTGCTGCTGCGGTCTCATTTGGCCAAATCAAGGTTCAAGACCTCGAGTTCTCCTACCCTTCTCGTCCGTCGGTTCAAATCATTAAAGGAATCAACTTTACCATTGAACCGGGTCAAAAGGTAGCCATAGTAGGCACCTCCGGAACAGGTAAATCTACTTTAGCGCAACTATTTATGCGTTTCTATGAGCCAAACGCAGGATCCATATCCTTAGGTGAACGTCCCATCGCAGACATCGACATCACAGAATGGCGTAAAATGGTAGCCCTAGTACCCCAAGAAGTGCTACTTTTCGGAGGAACTATCCGCGAGAATATTGCTTACGGAAAACCCGGAGCTACACAAGAAGAAATTGAATCAGCAGCTGAATTGGCTTACGCAAAAGAATTTGTTGAATCCTTCCCAGAAAAATGGGATACGATGGTGGGTGAAAGAGGCGTTAAATTATCAGGCGGCCAAAGACAGCGCATCGCCATCGCCCGCGCCATCCTAAAAAATCCAAAATTCTTATTACTAGACGAAGCCACCAGCGCCCTCGATTCAGAATCAGAAAAATGGGTTCAATCCGCTCTAGAGGAATTAATGAAAAACCGGACGAGTTTGATCATCGCTCACCGACTATCCACTATTCGCTCGGCTGATTTAATCCTTGTGATGGAAGAAGGCAAAATCGTAGAATCTGGCTCACACGAAGTATTGATGAAAAAGAAATCCGGTATCTACCAAAACATGGTCAAATTACAAACCGAACATTTAGGCTAAATGAGCTCTTCGTATTCACTTTCGGATTTTGACCTTCGATCAACCCCTTGCAGAGTTGATGTATTAGCTACCTTTCAAGCGGTAGGTTTTGCGTTAAGCCAAGGGGATATCGAACAAAAACTTAGTTCTCAATATGACCGAGTAACGATTTACCGCACATTAAAGACCTTTTTAACGCAAGGCTTACTCCACAAAGTTTTAGACGATAATGGCGGCGTAAAATACGCTCTATGTAAAGAACTCTGCCATCAAGGAGATCACAACCACCAACACGACCACGTACATTTCAAGTGCAACCAATGTGGCCAAACAACCTGTCTAGAAACAGTTCATATTCCTACGATTGTTCTTCCAGCAGGGTTCGTAAAGCAGGAGAGTAATTTGTTGATTCAGGGGGTTTGCACAATGTGTAGAGTATAGTCGGGAGTCGATAGTCACTAGTCGATAGTCGCTAGTCACTAGTCGGGAGTCGCTAGTCACTAGTCGGGAGTCGCTAGTCACTAGTCGGGAGTCGCTAGTCGCTAGTCGGGAGTCGATAGTCGCTAGCTTTATCTATACTCTCTTATCTCTACTCTATTTCTTTAGACTAGTGACTATTGACTAGCAACTGTTGACTTTTATGCAAAAAAAAACCGCTCTGTTAGGAGGCGGTTGTTTTTAAATAACTTGGAGCTTACTTACTTTCCCGGGTTTGATCCCAGTATCATCAGCGGTGCGGGGCTTAACTTCTCTGTTCGAGATGGGAAGAGGTGAACACCCGTCCTATCGGCTCCATACTTTTTAC
>JBIILT010000110.1:0-5570 GCA_044338355.1 Aquirufa sp. | reverse complement strand
ACGTGAAAGCGGCAGCACTTGTAGGTGTTGCTCCGGAGGATTGTTGGGTGATAGAGGATTCACTTCAAGGGATTGCCTCTGGACTTGCCGCCGGTGCTCGAGTGGTAGGAATAACCACTTCCCATACCGCGGAGGAATTAGCTCATACACAGGTAATTGCCTCTAATTTTGTTGGTTTATATGAAAAAATAGCAGCCTTATGAGAATTCTGTCAATCTTATTAGTGTGTATTAGTTTTGCGGCTTTCTCTCAAAAGGGACGCCCTAAGATGGAAATGGTACCTGGTGTTATGATTCAGGAATATACGCCTGAATTCATGGGCTTGAAACGCGATTTGCCAGAAGGATATACGGAATCAATGCGCGCCATTTTAGCGCAAGCCGAGGCAATTAAACTCGAAGCAACTTCCCAAACCAAAGCCTCAGCCACCATCAATTTAACTTTCGAAACACCTCCTCCTGCCGATATAAAAGCTGTTTTTGAAAAAGCAGCGGCCACTTGGTCAACCGTATTTTCATCTGATGTACCCATTACTATTTATGTTAAATGGGCACCCTTAGCTGCCAATGTATTAGGAAGTGCGGGGACCACAGCAAATATTCGAAATTTTGTGGGGGCTAATCGTTTAAACACATTTTATCCCATTGCCTTAGCTGAGAAAATGGCGCATAAAAACTTGAATGGGAATAACGCTGAAGTTTTAGCGACCTTTAATTCTGATTTTAAAGATTGGTATATTGCAACATCTGGAGTGCCTACAAGCTCCCAAATTGACCTTTATTCGGTTGTTTTACATGAGATGGGGCACGGCCTCGGATTTATAGGTCAAATATCAGTTGAGGATGGCAAGGCAGGATATGGATATCCGGGAATTTTTGACCGGTATTTGATCAACTCTGCAAAAGCTTCATTAACAGATACCACAAAGTTCAAGAATCCTTCAACGGAACTTTATAGCCAAATTACCTCTAACGATATTAGTTTATCCTCTCCTTCCATTTTAAACGCGAATGGGGGCGCAGCTAAAATGTATGCTCCAACTACCTATAAAGAAGGATCAAGTATTTACCATGTGGACCAAGCAACCTACGGGGTAACAAGTCCTAATGCCTTAATGACACCTCAAATTGCACGTGGGGAGATTACCCATACCATAGGCCCTATCGTTAGTTCTGCTTTCAATGATTTTGGGTGGTATTCTTCTAATTTGATAGGGGAGGAATATAGTGATACAGAAGATCAGTCGACGGATAAGCTATTTTCTGTGAAAGTATATTCGGATACGCTTTGGGATGAATCCTCTTTAAAACTTTTTTTAGCCGTTAATTCGAATACTTTTAATCCCATTTCAGCATTTTCTAAATCAGGAAACACCTATTCTTATACCTTGCCTAAAAGTACGACACCTCGAAATATCAAGTATTACTGGTATGCTCAGGAAAAATCAGGCAAGAAATTTGTTACCCCAGCTGAAGCGCCGCTCATAACGGGTACACCCTTTGGAAGTTATTTTGAATTTAATATTGCCCCTGACACGACTAAACCAGAGGTGGTATTTGCTAACTCATTGAAATATGTTTTCAGCTCACAGAATGTAATTCCATTACCTACCTTACTAGCTGCTGATAACATTGGTATTGATACGGTTTACATGGAATACTCCATCAATAATGGTTCTTTGATTCGAAAAGGATTCAAAAAAGTCGCTGGATTTAACTTCAGTTATTCGAATAGTTTTGAATTCGCTGTGGGCCTATTGAAGGCAGGTGATGTGATAAAATACCGAGTTATCGTTAAAGACAAGGCAAAAATTGCAAATATAGTCACGCTTCCTGCCACCGGCACTTTCGAATTTACGGTCCTAAGTTTGCAAGCTCCGGTAGGGAGTTATATTCAAAATTTTGATACCAGTCCCTCTTCAGATTTTTATTTAAAAGGCTTCGGTTTTTTAAAGCCGACTGGATTTTCTACTGTAGGACTACATAGCGAACATCCATATGCGGATGGGACGGAGGAATCCTATGATGGTGCTGGGGGATCAGATCAGTTCACTAACAGCGATGCTATCTTATTGAAGCCAATTACGGTTCGAGCCGACACGGCGAAAATCTCTTTTGATGAAGTAGTCTTAGTAGAGCCAGGAGAAGCTGGAGCTGCTTTTTTAAATCCCAACGGAACTGTTAATCGAGAATTTTTTGATTATGTGACGGTGCAAGCCTCTAAAGATTCGGGCAGAAACTGGTTTAATTTAATCAATGGCTGGGATTCGAATCATTCACCACTTTGGTTAGGCGTGTATAATTCAGGTACTGATTCGAAGGGGAATTCAACAGGTCAGGGTACATCTACGTTGACTGTAAAAAGGGAAATCGACTTATTTTCTTCTGGCATAGTTAAAGCCGGAGATCAATTAGTATTACGTTTTCGATTGCATGCGGATGTAGGGGCACATGGTTGGGGTTGGGCAATTGATAATTTAGCTATTCAAGAACAAGTAGCTCCGCCACCACCGCCACCACCACCTGTTCCATTGGTTTTAGCGGCTGAGCCTGCCTCGTATTCAGCTGAATTGCAGGTTACTCCTAATCCTTCTTCACAGGTTATTCGGGTGAAATTAAGAGTAGGTTCTCCAGATGAGCCAATAAAAGTTGGGATTCTAAATGGCTCAGGACAGTGGGTTCAGCAAGAAAGCTTTCAGGTGAAAGGCGGAATGTTAGACAAGCTATTGGACATTTCTACGCTGCCGGCTGGAATGTATTTTGTTCAGGTAATTGCGAATAGAAGCGTATATAATAAGCGAATTATTGTGGTTCGCTAAGGCCTAGCAAAGCTTTTTACTTATCTTTGTAGTCTTAATCATTAAAATTAGCCCTATGTCTTGGTTTTCAAGAAAAGAAAAAGGAATTGTTACCCCCACCGCTGCTAAGTTAGATGCTCCGGATGGTTTATGGTATCAGTGTCCTTCTTGCAAAAAAGCGATTCATACGCGCGAACACCGCCTGTTTGCCTATACTTGTTCGGGTTGTAATTACCACGAAAAGATTGGTTCTCAAGACTATTTCGAGTTATTATTTGACAATTCGCTTTATACCGAATTAGATCCTATGATGGGTTCTGGAGATCCTTTGGAGTTTACGGATACTAAAAAATATACGGATCGAATTAAAGCCACAGAATATAATACGGGTTTGAAAGATGCGGTTAGAACAGCCCACGGAGAAATCAACGGTTTGCCTATCTGTATTTCAGCGATGGACTTTAATTTCATTGGTGGATCGATGGGATCCGTGGTGGGAGAGAAGATCACACGCGGAATGCGTCATTCGTTAGAAACAGGAAAGCCTTTCTTAATGATTTCTCGCTCCGGTGGTGCCCGAATGATGGAGGCAGGTTTTTCTTTAATGCAGATGGCCAAAACCTCTTCATTAATCGCCCTCCTCGCAGAAGCAAAAATCCCTTACATCTCCTTAATGACAAACCCGACAACGGGTGGTGTGACGGCCTCCTTTGCGATGCTTGGTGACTTTAATATTGCTGAACCAGGTGCCTTAATCGGCTTCGCTGGCCCACGTGTAATTAAAGAAACGATCGGAAAGGATTTGCCTAAAGGATTCCAAAGCTCTGAATTTGTCGAAGAGCATGGCTTCTTAGATTTCATCGTAGATCGCAAAGATTTAAAAGACAAATTGAGTTCCTTATTGGGGATGTTGAAATAAAGAAAAAGCCAGCTGACGCTGGCTTTTTTGTATTAGATAACTTTAAGAGGTTTTTCAAGCAACCAACTTAGGTATTCTTCCTGCGTTTCAAAGATAATTATGTTAATGTCCCCTTTAATTACCTTTTTCCAACTGTTTTTATAGATGGAAAGTAAAACTAACATGTTTTTAGAATAGGGCTCATGAATGGTTAGCTTGTTTTCTTTTGAAATAATATTTATTCTCATGGAAGATTTACCTTCCTCAACTAATTCGATATCTTCTACTGAATCCCAAGAGAAAATCAGTTGCAATTCACTTTCTTCCTTGCAATTACTATAGAATCCATCCATATTTACATACAAAAAGCCTGCTAAAGCTTTTTCTGATACGTGAACTATAGAGGTAAAAAAGAAAGGGTTATGATTGCCCATGTCGTACCCTAGTTCGCTTAAGGCAGTTTTTATATATACCAATGCTAATATGGCTTTTTCTTTCTTTATTTTCGCGGAAGCAGTGGCTACTAACTCATCATTATCTAAATCAAAATCTCCCAAATTAATTTCAGTAGCATCAGAATCGTCTGCCATGACATAATCAGCCCAATTGATTTCGGTAGAGTTAGAAGTAAAATCTATTTTGATATTTTGGTCCCCTAATTCAGTTTTTTCTTTTTCTAAAGCCATAATTACTAGTTATTAGACAAGAGAGGATAAAGAATTATGCAAAATTGTAATTAACAAAAATGACTTTTTTTGCCCACAAAAAAAAGCCCGCTATCTCTGGCGGGCTTTTTCATATAAAACAATAATAACTATTCTGCGATCACTGCAGCTGCCGCTACTGGAGCCGCTGCTTTAGCACGAGATTTCTTTTCTTTCTCTGGAGCTGGAATGACATCTTCCACACCGGCGAATACACGTCCGCAATGCTCGCAAACTAAGATTTTCTTTTTGTCTTTGATGTCTGTTTGACGTTGTGGAGGTACAGAGCTGAAACATCCGCCACAAGCACCACGCTTCACTAAAACAACCGCTAAGCCGTTGCGTGCGTTATCGCGTAATTTTGTATATGATTTTAACAAGCGCTCGTCTACCGTTTTCACAGCTTTCTCGCGATCTTTTAATGATTTCTGCTCCTCTTCCTCGCTCTCAGCGATGATTACTTGTAATTCATTTTGCTTGATCTCAAGATCTTTTTTGCGTTCGAACAAGTTCGATTCTACCGAAGCGATTTCGTCGTTTTTGTTCAAAACTTTAAAATCGATTTCTTTAATACGCTTATCTGCAATTTCCATTTCGATTCCTTGCAATTCAATTTCTTTTGAAATTGCATCGAATTCGCGGTTATTGCGCACATTCATTTGTTGTTCCTTGTACTTAATGATTAAGTTATCAGAGTTTTTCTTTGCGATTCTGTAGTTAGCGATTTGCTCTTCAAAATCAGCTACGTCTTGCTGGAATTTAGCTAAACGAGTCTCTAATCCCATGATTTCATCCTCTAAATCACGAACCTCTTCCGGTAAATCACCGCGTACTTTCTTGATATTATCTAACGTTGAATCAATGGTTTGAAGCTTTAAAAGGGCCTCTAACTTTTGGGCAATCGTTGTTTCGGTAACTGTAGCCATTATTCTAATTTATTTGAATTGTCTAACCTCTCTCGTTTTAAGCGAAACGTACCGGATTGGTATTGGTTTCACTTTTCAGAACGGCAAAATTACTAATATTTTTTGATAAATAATCATGTATCGCATCAATAATCATGACTTCGGATTCGTAATGCCCTACATCTATGATTAGACATTGATTTTCGGTGTCAAAAAATTCGTGGTACTTAATATCTGAAGTGATATAGGCATCACAACTTTGTTTC
>JBIILT010000022.1:0-11663 GCA_044338355.1 Aquirufa sp. | reverse complement strand
CTTTGATCAAGAAACTTCCTGCACCGCCACAAACTGCTACTTTTGAAATAGGTCCTTTAGGTAAAGCGGTATGCTTCAGGGCTTGAAGTCCTAAACGCTTTTTGACAAATACTAAAAACTCCTCCGGCGAAAGCGACTTTTCTAAATTTCCTACAAAGCCTGAGCCTACCTCTTGCCACGAATTGTCAAGTGATTGGATGAAATAGGCCACCTCTTCATACGGATGGGCAGATTTTAATGCCGCTAAGACAACCCCAGCAAGATGCGCTGGAAATATCATCTCTACTTTCATTTCACTTACTTCGGATAATTGATTCGCTTTCCCCGTGTATGGATTCGAGACCATAGATGGTTGAAAACGACCCAGACCCTCGGATGTAAAGCTGCAAGAGGAGTATTCACCAATATTTCCTGCTCCAGCTGAATGCAATGCCTCACGTACAGACTGTTCATGTGTCACAGGAACATAATATTGCAGAGCCTTCAAGGCATCGCGCATCGGTTTTAACACTTGCCCTTTAATACCTAATTTAGTAGCTAAATGATAGCTGACACCCAGTGGAGCATGATCTAAATTTGTATGTGAGGCGTAAAGTGCGATGTTGTTTTGGATGGCTTTGATGACGGTTCTTTCGACATAGGTAGCACCTGTCATGCGTTTTAAACCACTGAAAACGATGGGATGATGCGAAATAATCAAGTTGCAGCCCTTTTTGATGGCTTCCTCTACCACCTCTTCCGTACAATCCAGGCTGATTAATACGCCTTTCACTTCGGTAGAAGCATCACCTACTAGTAATCCTGCGTTATCATAGGATTCTTGCCAGGCTAGTGGTGCCCAAGCCTCCATCTGCTGACAAATTTCTCTTATTTGCATGCTATACGTTCATTTTGACTGCAATTTAGGAAATCTAATGGTATATTTATCTTTTCAAATTTCACAAACTCCATGCGAATTAGACCAGCTGCCCTCATCATCGAAAATAATCATGTGCTTTTCCTGCGCTATGATTATCCGGGAGTTAGTAAATTCGCTTTGCCCGGAGGAAATGTGGATGCTGGAGAGACCTTTCCAGTCACTATTGCCCGCGAGTGCGAGGAAGAACTAGGCATAGAGGTGGAAGTGCATGATTTGCTTTTTACTGGTCAGGTGCATGCCACGGATGATTACAGTGCGTGTGTTCACCTTATTTTCGAAGGAGATATTGTGGGAGGAATCCCGCTCATTCAAGCGGGTGAAACAACGGCTGATGATCTAGTTTGGGTGCCAGTGGACAAAATAGCGGAATTAACTATTTATCCTTCCATCAACGATGCAATCCTAGACTATGTGCATACCGGAAAGAAAGGACAATATCTGGGGACGATTAAACAGGTTTGGCTTTAATTAAATTCCCTAATAGCAAACCGATTAATCCTGCTAATAGACCATACCAAACCGCTGGAATCTCCGATGGGTTGATAAAGTGAAAATATCCCCAAAAAACCAATCCCAATACCATACTCAAATGACTTCCCCAGGGAGTCGTCCGTTTCCACCAGAGACCGGCATTGAGCGGGATAAAAAGGGAAACAAGGCTGAAAGCGGAAGCTTCTCCTACTAATTCAAAGATGTTTTGGCGTTGAATAGCCATAATAATACAGGCCAAAGTCACCAATACCACCGACACGCGGATAAATAGCAACACAATTTTATCCGAAGGCCGGCGCATTAAGGGTTTCAAAATATTTTCCCCTAAAACGGATGCGGGTGCTAAAATAGCTCCCGAAGTCGTACTTAATAGAGCAGATAAGAGCGCCCCTAAGAATAAAATCTGCATCGCTCGAGGCGTGAACTTCATCACTAAGGTGGGGATCAATAATTCATCTTCCGATAATAAGGAAGGGTATAAACGAACGGCGATAAAGGCAATTAAGAGCGGTAATAACGCAATCGTTAGGTACATAGCGCCGGCTGCTAAGCTTGCTTTCGCCGCGATTTTCTCATTCTTCGCTGACATCACTCGTTGAAAGATGTCTTGCTGTGGGATGGATCCGAAACCGATGGTGATCCAGGCAGCGCCATAGACAAGCCAATCTTTCCAGGTATTTTCTATTGGAATGGCTCGGAAGAAATGGTTAGGTTGCGAACTGATCAGTTGGTTGAAATCAGGGACTTTGGCCCATAATAAATAGGCCAAAAATACTAAGCCAGCGATCAAGATAATATTATGAAAAAAGTCGGTCACGGAGATCGACCACATACCTCCTAATAGCGTATAGGCCATCACCAATAATGCCCCGATGATGATGCCCGTTTCAACAGAAATAGGCAATAAAAGGTGCATGGTAAGTCCTAATGCCACTAATTGTGCGGAGATCCAGCCGAAGTAGGAGGGGATCATAATGATCGCCGAAAGCTTTTCTGAAAAGGCCCCAAACCGCAATCGAAAATAATCACTAAAAGTCAAAACGGGCAAAGGGTAGAGTTTTCGGGCATAAATGGCCCCTACCAGAAATAATCCGAGTGCAGCTCCAAAAGGCTCTTCAATGATGGCTAACACCCCACCATGGACAAATTCGCGCGGCGCTCCAAGAATAGTTTCGGATCCAAACCAAGTGGCAAAAGTCACCATGGTAGCTAAGGCAAAGGGTAAGGAACGTCCCGCTAACACGAAATCCTGGGTAGTTTGCACCTTCTTACTGGCCCACCAACCCACGGCTAGATTTAAAGCCAGATAGAAAATAACAAATCCTACGAGCATTCTTTTACTAAAATGAGCCCAAAAATACGAAAACCTTTTACCTTTATTGCATGAAAAATCTAGCCTTTTTACTCCTGCTGGCTTTAGCATCTTGCCAAAGCTCCCATTTGCAGATCGCCTACAACGAATCTAGCTTGGCTCAGCGAGCAAGTGGAGTTATGATTAAGGATCTTGCGACGGGTAAGGTGCTTTTCGAGAAAAACGCAGATCAATACTTTATGCCCGCTTCAAATATGAAGCTGTTGACCTTTTTACAGGCAAATCGAATTTTAGGTAGCCAAATACCTTCTTTCAAATACCGTGAAACGAAAGATACTCTCTTTTTTTGGGGAACGGGGGATATTTCGAACCTGCATCCCACTATCAAAAATACCGCTTTACGCGATTTCTTAGCGGCTTCCTCTAAGGTTTTAGTATATGGTTCACCCTTGAAGCAGATTCCTGTTTTGGGTCCTGGATGGGCTTGGGATGATTACAATGACCATTATTCTGCGGAGATTTCGGACATGCCCTTGTATGCAAACTTGGTGAATTTTTCAGCCACGGCTAAAAGATGGCGAATTATGCCAGATGCTTTTGAAGCGGTTTCTAAGACGGGAACGGCGTTGGAGGTACGTCGTAATCGCTTGAAAAATCAGTTTGAATTGCCGGTATTACAGACGCAGAACTATGGATCCCAAGATGTGCCATTCCTTACTTCTCCTGAAATGACGGCCTTTCTTTTGACCGATACACTTCATAAATCGGTGGAGACAATGCCTCTAGCAGTTCATCCAGATGCGCGTATTTTCTACGCAGGGAAAATGGATAGTTTATACTTGCCTATGTTGCACGAAAGTGATAATTCAGTGGCTGAGCAGTTGCTTGTAATGATCGCCGCAGAGAAAGGTTGGGATCCGACTCAAGTAATTGAAAATTTAAAAAAAGAGCCAGGGAATGAATTTTTACAAGGAATTCGCTGGGTGGATGGATCTGGATTATCGAGGTACGATTTAGTTAGGCCAAAGGATTTCATCTACATTCTCGAGACTTTAGCTAAAGAAGTTGCCCCTGATCGATTGTATGCTTTACTGCCAGAAGCGAGTAAAACCGGAACCATGCGCAATGTGCAAGATCTGAATCCTGGTGTTCGTATTTGGGCAAAATCGGGTTCTTTTGGGAATACGTATGACCTTTCTGGGTATTATTTGACCAAAGAAGGAAAGACACTGACTTTCTCTGTCATGTCTAATCTAGGCAACACGACGGTGAAGGAAATTAAGAATTCGGTGGTGGAGTTTTTGAGAGCGATTCACTGAAAATAGATAAGAGATTATAGAGTAGAGATAAGAGAGTATAGATTATAGAGTAAAAAGAAAAGATTCAATTTAAACCATCTCTACTCTCTAATCTAAAACTAGAAACTTTCGATATACTAAATAGCTTACCGCCACAAACCCCACCACATACACCACACTGCCCAGATTCGTCACTAAGGTTCCTACTAAGAACAGCGCAGAGATAATCAATAATATCCAAGGCAAAAAGGGATATCCCCAAACCAGATAAGGTCTCTTCAAGTTCGGTTCAGTCACGCGAAGGCGTAATAAGGAGGCGAAACCAGCTAGATAACTAGCCACAAAAAAGAAGGTTGCGATGTCAGATAGGCGTTCGTTAATCTCTTTGCCCGCTAATAGAAAAATACAAGCGGAGAAAACGGTTAAATGAGTGGCCGTTGTAGGGGAGCCTGCTGAGTTCACCTTTTCGGCTTGTTTAAAAAATAGACCGTCACGGCTCATGGAATAAATTACGCGCGGGGCAAACATCACTTGTGTGTTTAAGATGCCTAAAATACTGAGCATTAAAAAGACCGTAATCCAGCGACCCATATCTGACCCAAATAACAACTTCATGGCATCTGCGGCAGCTAATTTGCTGTTAGATAAGGTTTCCAAAGGTAGACTGTACAGAATACCGACATTAATTAATAAATAGATCACGGCCACGGTAATGACGCCAATAAACATCGATTTTGGCATCGATTTAACGGGATCCTTATTTTCTTCTGTGAAATAACTAGCGGTGTGCCAGCCGTCAAAAGCATAAAAAATGGATAAAAGGGCGGTCATAATGCCGCTCGCCAAAGGTAGGCCAGTAGGTGCTACGGTTTGCTCTGTGAAAACACCATTCCCTCCATAAAGGAAACAGATGGCTATGAAAATCATCAAGGCTACAGCTTTAATGCCACTGAGCCATTCTTGGGATTTGCCAGCCATGACGACGCCTAATTGATGGAAAAACCACAATAGAGCAAGGATTCCAATGGCGCAATAGACTAGGTAGGGACTTAGACTTGGAAAGACGATGATCAGGTATTCGCTAAAAGTGTATGAACCGAAACCTAAGGCTGTTACGGTCCCTAACCAGCTAGTGAGACCCACCAAGAATCCGATGTAGCGGCCAAATGCACGTTCGGCATAGCCATACCAGGAACCTGCTTTGGGAATCGATAAGCTTAATTCCAAAAGACAACTAACGCCCAATAAGGCATAAATAGCTACTAAGACCCATAAACTTAGAATTAAGGAGGGGTCATGCAAGGAGGCAGCAATGGGCCCTGTCTTTCGCAGGATTCCGGTTCCTACGGTTCCGCCGAGTGTGACAGCGACGCCGAAACCTGTGCCTAAGACTTTCCAGAGCTTATTTTCCATTCAATATGTATTGACCTACGGTAGGGAAGTGGTCGGAGTATTTGATGTTTCGCAGGGTTTGGAAGTTTGTGGCTTTCCATTCTTGCGAAAAGAATTGATCGTCGATGCGCACGAAGTAAGGGCTGCGATTTAAGGTAAAACCAAAACCGGAACCCGCTTCCTCGAAGGAGTTTTGTAGGCGTTCGCGTATGGTTCCATAAGCCCAGCCAGATGGCGTTTCATTTAAATCTCCTACCACTAAGATGGGATAGGGGCTTTTTTGTATGAGGCGGTTGATCTTATCCATCTCCTTTTTGTGCTCAATAAATCCCTTGCGGAGTGAGGAAATGATGCCGCGTCCTTCTTTCTTCGCATCGGTATAGTCTTGTAAGCGAATCTTGGAGGTCATTTTATTCACTCGGATTCCCATGGACCAAAGCTGTAGGTTGATCACCCGAATGGTGTCTTTATCCATCGCAATGTCGGTCAATAGGTAACCGTTCGCAGAATTATCAAATTGCTCGCCTTCTTCGTGGATGATGGGGTATTTCGAGAATACCACAAGGCCCATTTTTTCGTGTGAATCAAATAATTGCTTTTTCAGTGGAATGAAGGCATAGTGCGGGTATTTTTCCTTCAAGAATGAGACCGTGTGGTAGGCCTTGCGATCCGAATGGGAATAGAATTCTTGAAAACATTTGATATCGGCATCGTAATCGCGGATGAATTTTTTGAGATCTTCTAACTCCTCTTTTTTGGCCTCATACTCATTTGAATACATGCCAAAGACATTATAACTCATCACTGTCAACGGTTTTTGTAAGGTGGCTTTCGTTGAATTAAAGCTGATGGTTCTCCCGATAAATCCATACCCAAGTAATAGGACGATCAAGGGCAAAAGCGCTCGCTTCGCTCGCTGAAAAATCCAATAAATTAATGAGAAGAAGCACAATAATTGCGCGTAAGGCATGGTCATCATGATGAACCCGGCAAACCAATGCTCCACGATGAGAGAGTAGCTTAATAGGTAGGTCAAAAGCGTGTAGAGGCATAATGGCAGGGTACCTAACCAGATCAAGGAAGAGATGATTTTTTTCTTTAACGGTGCCTTCGTATTTCGCTTAGCCATGTCCAAAGATACACATTGTCTTGCATTTTATAAATTTTCAAAAGAGGTTTGGGTTATTTCAAAATATTTCCTAATTTTGCAATCCCTTATAGGAAAGAATAATATTAAATAAAAGATAAATAAAAATACGATGGCAAAGGTTTGTCAAATTACAGGACGCAAAACTCAAGTAGGAAACAACGTTTCTCACGCTAATAACAAGACTAAGCGTAAGTTCTACCCGAACTTACAAACTAAGAAATTCTTCTTAGAGTCAGAAGGTGTTTGGGTTCGTATGAAGGTTTCTGCGAAAGCAATTCGCACGATCAACAAGAATGGTTTCGAAAAAACTTTAATCGCTGCAGCTCGTAAGGGTACGTTAAGCGTTTAGTTTTCAAAATAATTATCGAAATTAGCCTTCCTGAAATTCAGGGAGGCTTTTTTTATTTACACCTATGCTATCTGATTTAGAATTCGAACGCTACCGTAAACAGCTGAATCTGCCGGAATGGCGGAAACAGCAACAGATGTGCCTAAAAGAATCGAAGATTCTCGTTGTGGGTGCAGGTGGTTTGGGCTGTGGGGCTTTACCTTTTCTGGCTGCTGCAGGGGTAGGAGTTATTACGATTTTGGATTCAGATGTGATCGAGTTATCGAACTTAGCTCGTCAAGTGCTGTATAAAACAGTGGATGTGGGTGCTTCGAAGGCCTTGAAAGCAGCGGAGGCATTGAAGGCCTTGAATCCGGAGATAAAAATGCTGGGAATCGCAGAAAATCTGACCGCTGAAAACGCTTCGGACTACATAGAACAATTCGATCTGATCATCGATTGCACGGATAATTTTCAAACCCGTTATTTGATTAATGATACCTGTGTCGCTTTAGAAAAGCCTTTCGTTTATGGGGCCATTCATGCCTGGGAAGGCCAATTTGCAGTGTTTCATCCGGCAGGACCCTCGTATCGGTCCCTATTTCCGGTGGAGCCAAGCCCACAAGAAATTCCATCCTGCGATGAAGTAGGGGTGTTAGGGGTATTACCAGGCATTATTGGATTGATGCAGGCAAAAGAAGCTATCTTTTACCTTGCAGGCTTTGAATCGCCTGCTCAAAAAGGCTTGATGACTTTAGATCTGCGCGACATGCGACTAAGTTTCTTTACGCTATAATATCGCCGTATAAGTCGAACTCTTCGGCTTTGTTAATCTTTACGTTGACAAAATCACCCAATCTCGCGTATTGTTCAGCAGGGATTAAGACTTCATTATCCACTTCGGGAGAATCGAACTGAGTACGTCCTACGAAGAAGCCGCTCTCTTTGCGGTCGACCATCACTTTCAGTGTTTGGCCTACTTTTGCTTGATTCAACTCCTCAGAAATTCCTTGCTGTACCGCCATAATCTCGTCTGAACGGAATTGCTTCACCTCTTCAGGCACATCATCGTTCACTAGGTAAGCGTGCGTATTTTCCTCGTGGCTATAATTAAAGATACCTAAACGGTCGAAACGCATGCGCTCCACGAATGAATAGGTCTCTTCGAAGTCCTCCTCTGTTTCGCCCGGATAACCTGAAATTAAGGTGGTTCGTAAGGCGATACCTGGAACTTTCTCGCGAATCGTATGGATCAAATCCTCCGTTTTTGCGCGAGTGATTCCACGGCGCATGTGTTTTAACATCGCGTCTGAACCACTTTGAAGTGGCATGTCCAGGTATTTACAAATATTGTCGCGTTCCGCCATCGTGTCCAAAATTTCCAATGGAAAACCAGCTGGATACGCATATTGCAAACGGATCCATTCGATGCCATTGACATCAGATAAACGCTCTAATAGTTCTTTTAATTGACGGCCAGATTTCCCTTCGCCTTTCAAGTCTAAACCGTAAAAAGTAAGGTCTTGAGCGATTAGAATGAGTTCTTTGGTCCCTTTTTTTGCAAGTGATGACGCTTCCTTTACTAATTCCTCCATTGGAGTAGACACGTGCTTTCCACGCATTAATGGAATCGCGCAGAAAGAACAAGGACGATCGCAACCTTCTGCAATCTTTAAATAAGCATAGTGCGCTGGTGTCGTCAATAAACGCTCACCCACTAATTCATGTTTATAATCCGCCTTTAGAGCCTTTAATAGTCGAGGTAATTCATTTGTTCCAAAGAAGGAGTCCACCATCGGGATTTCTCTCTCTAAATCATCTTTATAGCGGTGCGATAGGCAGCCCGTTACGTATAATTTATCGATTTTCCCCGCTTGTTTCGCGTCTGCATAGCGCAAAATGGTGTCGATCGATTCTTGTTTGGCATTATCAATAAACCCACAGGTATTAATGACGACGATGTTCGCCTTGTCCTTTTTCGCCTCATGCGTCACCTCTAATCCATTCCCTTTTAGTTGGGTATAGAGTACTTCCGAATCGACAAGATTCTTCGAACAACCTAGGGTGATGATGTTGATGGAGGGCTTTGGGGCTACTTTGGTCTTCATGGATTTTTATATCAGCCGGCAATTTACAAAGATTTGATGCTAAAATTGTCCCCAACAGATACAATTGTTGCAGACTTTTAGTAGTATTGTAAAAATCATAAACCTAATTAACATGAACAAAATAGTTTTAACCTGCGCAGCTGTCTGCTTCGCATTTGTGTCTTTTAGCCAAGGAATGAATGAGCTAACTAGGGCAGAAAAGAAAAATGGCACTCAATTACTTTTTGATGGTAAAACCTTTACAGGCTGGCATAGCTTCGGTAAAGGTGAAAAAGTAGGTAACTCTTGGACAATCGAAAATGGGGAAATTGGATTCGATGCTGCGAAGAAAGACGGCGGTGATTTAGTAACTAACGAGTCTTTTGATAATTATGATTTCACTGTTGATTGGAAAATTTCCGTGAACGGTAATTCAGGTATTATTTTTAACGTGAATGATGATTCTAAGAAATACGGTGCAACTTATGTAACGGGTCCAGAAATGCAGGTATTGCACGATGAAGGCCACCCAGACGGGAAAATCAATAAACACAATTCTGGCGATTTGTATGATTTGATCAAATCATCAGTAAGCGTGACGAAGCCTGTGGGAGAGTGGAATACGGCACGAATCGTAAACAATAAAGGCTTATTGCAATTGTATTTAAATGGATCGAAGGTAGTGGAGACTCGTACGGATGATCAAAATTGGAAAGATATGATTGCTGGATCCAAGTTCAAAGGAATGACAGATTTTGGCAAGGTGATGAAAGGGCATATTGCTTTACAAGATCACGGAAATAAAGTGTGGTTTAGAAACATTAAGATTAGAAAGTTATAAGAAAATGAAAGGCCTCGATTTTGCGATCGAGGCCTTTTTTATAGGCTTAAAAAAGTCCTTTCGTCTTCGTCTTTACCCGTAATAGATTCATCTTAGAGGTAATAAACAAAGTTGATCCATCTTCACCAAAATTCACATTTGAGTTCGGGTTTCCCGTATCAATTCGTCCCAGTAATTTACCGGCCGGGCTGATGATCAAAATTCCTCCTGGACCAGTCGTCCAGATATTTCCTTTTTGATCTAGTTTCATCCCATCATAACCACCACGAATACCTTGTTTCGCTAATTCGGCTGCATCGAAGAAAACGCTAGGTTCGCCTAAGTTTCCGTTCTTGCCCACGGGAAAAGCTAAAATATGCGATTCCTTCGGTTCTGAGGAGCCCACATATAAGATGCTTTCGTCAGGGTTCATCGCTAAACCATTAGGTCTTGCCATTTTATCATATTGCAAACTCATCTCCCCTTTTTTCGTGATGCGGAAGACCCCTTGATAAGCTAGTTCTTTTGCGGGTTCTTCTTTCCCACGACCCGGTAAGCCATAAGGAGGGTCTGTGAAATAATAATCACCATTTTTTGCTTGGATGACGTCGTTCGGGCTATTAAGCTTCTTTCCTTCCCACAATCTTGTCAGTGATTTTTTGGATTCAGGTTTTCCCAAAGGCATCTCCGCAATTCTTCTGTTGCCGTGTTCGGCAGAAACCAGGTTTCCTTTTTGGTTAATAATCAACCCATTTGCTCCGGGTTCATAGGAATAATACTCCTTGCCTGAGTAGCCCGATGGCGTTAGATAGAGAACCGCTCCCTTGTCTGCCGTCCACTGGTAAATCTTATTTTCGGGCACATCTGAAAATAAAAGATACCCACCTTTCTTTACCCAAACCGGACCTTCTGACCAAGTATAGCCCTCAGCTACGATTTCAATGGGCGAGGAGGGGTCAATTAAGGTTTTTAGGGATTCATCGTAGACGTGAATCTTCCCAATCGTTTTGTATTGCGCTTGCACGGTTGCCTGTATTCCAAGGATTGTGATGAGCGGTAGTATTAATTTTTTCATAGCGTTTTCATCGGTTTATAATTCGTAAATTTACCCAAATTCTCCACAAATGAAATTGATTGCCAGTCCTATTCTTATCCAGCAAATAACCGACGCAATTTCGACGCATTATGAGCCTTCCGAGGCCCGAGCAATTGCCTTTCGTTGCCTGGATTTGGGATGGAATATCAGCTCAATGGATATTGTTTTAAAAAAAGAGGTCGAATTGCCGGCCGACTGGTCGTCGCGACTTGCGCGCCTAGCTGGTGGCGAACCATTGCAATATGTGATGAGTAAGACCTACTTCCGAGATCATTTATTCGCTGTTAATTCAGAGACTTTGATTCCCAGACCGGAGACGGAGGAGTTAGTGGATGTAGTTTTACGTCACGCTCCAGAAAATGCATCGGTTTTAGAGGTAGGTACTGGATCAGGTTGCATTCCCATTTCATTGAAATTAGAACGTCCATCGTTATCGGTGGAGGCGTGGGATATTTCAGAAGGTGCGCTGGAGATGGCTCGTCAGAACAGCGACTCACTGCAGGCTGAAGTTAATTTTAAGCTTCAAGATATTTTTTCTTGGCCTTTTTCGGAGGGTTCTTGGGACGTAATCGTTTCGAATCCGCCTTATGTGACTCAGGACGAGGCCCAAGAGATGGCGAAGCACGTGCTAGACTATGAACCTCATTTGGCCTTATTTGTGCCCAATAACGATGCATTGAAATATTATGAAGCTTTGGCTGATTTTGCCCAGGCTCGTTTAAAGGCTGGCGGGTACTTGTGTCTAGAAATTAATCAGCATTTTGGAACT
>JBIILT010000279.1:0-5041 GCA_044338355.1 Aquirufa sp. | reverse complement strand
CTCCATCTGTATCAGCTAGCTCGTATTTCACGACTAAAGCAGATGAATTAGCGATACACCCGAATGGACTGACTACGTTCACGGTATAACTTCCATCGTTTTGTGGGATGTATTCAGCAGTTGTAGCCCCTGTAATGACAGCACCATCCTTAGACCATTGGTATTTTGAACCTGTAACTGCAGGCACCTTTAAGGTATAGGTTTTAGTATCCGTTAAATTAAAGACGAAAGTAGATCCTGTAGTCGTAATAGTTGTATTAGGTGAATCCACAGTAACGGTAGTCGATTCAGAAGTCGAGATATCACCTATCGGATAGGTTACGGTCACGTTATAATTACCGCTAGTATTAACCGTGATAGATCGAGTCTTCGCCCCTGTTGACCAGGTATAAGATAGTCCACCCTCCGAGGCAGTTAGCACCACACTTCCTCCTGGACAGAAAGTTTTTCTACTCGAGGCGGTAATCTCAACGATCGGTTTTGCTAAAGTAGGCGTGTAATAGAAGGCTTTTCCAATTCCTAATTCTCCGAACACGTTAGTGCCCCATGACCAGAGAGATCCATCTGTTTTTAAAGCTAAAGTATGGTAACCTCCTGTTGATAAGTCTTTCCAATCCGTTTCTATTCCTATTTTAGTAGGAATATTTTGATCTGTTGTAATATTCTCATTCCCTAGCTGTCCATAAGAATTTTGTCCCCATCCCCACATACTACCATCCGTTTTAAGTAGCATTTTGTGGCTGTAAGAAAAACCAGAAAGAGATAATTTATTGATGTTATTTAAATTAATAAGGGTAGGGATATTTTTATTTGTGTTTGTTCCATCTCCTAGTTGACCTCTGAAATTATAGCCCCATCCCCATAATGTTCCATCTTTTTTAAGCGCATAGGATTGCTCGCTTCCTGTTTCAATAGACACCCAATCGGTAGCATTACCTATTTGAATCGGAATAGTAGTATTTGTTGTGTTTCCAATTCCTAATTGGCCAAAGTAGTTGTACCCCCATGACCAAATAGTTCCATCGGATTTTAATCCAATTATATGACTCCAACCTGCAGATATGGAAACCCAATCAGTATTATTTCCAATTTGAATCGGTATGCTGGAATTTGTGGTATTACCATTTCCTAATTGACCATAATAATTTGCTCCCCAAGCCCAAAGCGTTCCATTTTTCTTGATGCCGTAGGATGTTTCTGCAGCTACATAAACAGACGCCCAGTCTGTTCCATTACCAATTTGTGTAGGGCTAATATTTGATGTAAAAGTACCATCACCTAATTGACCAGAAAAGTTGGCTCCCCAGCTCCAAATCGTTCCGTCTGTTTTTATTGCGACAGTATGACGATATCCTAGAGCGATAGATTGCCAATTTGTATTAACGCCTACTTTAGATGGGATATCAATATTTGTGAAAGATCCATTTCCAAGTTGGCCATTGTCATTAATTCCCCATGTCCATAGCGTACCGTCTTTTTTAATTGCACCAGAATGGTTTGAGCTAGTAAATATTTTATCCCAGTTTAGGTCTACTCCTACTTGATTAATGGATTTATTTAAAGACGAATTTCCTTTCCCTAATTGTCCTGAAGAATTTAAGCCCCATGAAAACACATTATTTAGTTTATCAAGAGCTAGTACGTGATTAGAGCCAGCGGTTGCTGATCTCCAATTAGTGGCATTACCTATTTTCGTAAAACTATTGTAAGAAGATGAATTACCTTGGCCTAACTGACCATAGTAATTAGATCCAGATGCCCATAGCGTGCCATCAGACTTAATAGCTAAACTTGCGGATCCAGATGGTGGGACAAAAATATTAATCCAATTTGTTTCGGTGCCTACTTGAATCGGATTAGAAACAGTAGGATTAGAAACCGTACCGGATGGCTCACTCCCAAATCTAGTATTAGAATTAGAACCCCAACCCCACATCGTGCCATCCGTTTTTAAAGCGAACACATAATTATTTCCACCTTTAATAAGTCCCCAATCGTTTGAATTACCTATTTGAATTGGTGTATATTTAATTGCATTAGTTCCATCTCCTAATTGACGAGAAGTATTAATACCCCAAGCAAAAATAGATCCATTGTTTTTTATTGAATATGAACTATTTCCACCTGCTGAAATCGAACTCCAATCTGTATCTATTCCTACTTGAGTAGGAGATAATCTATTGGTATTTGAGCCATCACCCAGCTGTCCGAATAAATTCCACCCCCAGGTCCAAATAGTACCGTTTGTTTTAAGAGCAATAGTATGATTATAACCTACTGAAACAATTTCCCAATCAGTAGCTACCCCTATTCTAATTGGAACTAAGGATTCAGTAATAGTTGCATCTCCAAGACCTAAGTATCCATCGGATCCATTTTGTCCCCAGCCCCATAAGCTACCATCTTTTTTAATAGCGATAGTGAAACTACTCGTTGTAGCCACCATTTTCCAATCATTCGCTGTTCCCACTTGAACGGCAATACTTTGATTGATTTTATTGCCTATTCCTAGTTGTCCTAAGCTATTATTTCCCCAGGCCCATAAGGTACCATTGGGTTTAATCAAGAAACTACTATTTCCACCACCGAAAACTTTTGCAGGAGTGAGTGTATCTGATAGGGCATAAGTAACGGTTTGCGAAATAGACGATGAAGCGCAGCCAAACGTATTCGTAACATTTACCGAATAAGTGCCATTCTTTTTAGGTACGTAATTATTCGAGATAGCTCCAGGAATGGCAACCCCATTGTTCAGCCATTGATAAGAAACTCCTGTTGCAGAAGGCACCGTTAGTTTATAGGTTTTTAGATCCTCTAAACGATTCACAGTCATAGATCCAGTTGTACTAATTGTCGTACTAGGTATGGCTGGAATAACATACGTATCAGAAGTGCTAACATCACCTATTGGGTAAGTGACTGTGACACTGTAAGAACCACCCGTAGTAACGGTGATGGATCGTGTGGTGGCACCAGTAGACCAGGTATAAGAAAGTCCACCCTCTGAGGCTGTTAATATACCACCAGTGCTACCAGGGCAGAATGTTTTTCTTTCCGAGGAAGTGATATCCACGATTGGTTTTGCCAAAGTAGGGGAATAGAAAATTGATTTGCCATCCCCAAGTTGCGCATAGTATTTACCACCCCAAGCCCATAGACTTCCATCAGATTTGATTGCGAGCGAATGATAATTCCCCGCAGCTATATCTGTCCAATCGGTATCGGTTCCTAATCTTTGTGGAATATTTTTATTAATTACAGAACCATCTCCTAATTGACCATCTGCATTGTTTCCCCACATCCATAGGCTACCGTCGGACTTTAAGGTCATTAAGTGATCTGAAAGCGTTGAAGCTGGCCATTTAATGGTATTAGTAATGACTAATTGAGTGGGCACATTTTTGTTAGTATTTGTCCCGTCACCTAGTCCTCCTTGTATATTATTGCCCCAAAGCCAAATAGTCCCATTCTTTTTAACGGCCAATGAGCTATTATATCCAGCTTGAATATGAGCCCAGTCAGTTGCATTTCCCACTTGCGTAGGTGCACCCATATTAGTTGTGTTTCCTAATCCCAGTTGACTAAAATTATTTAATCCCCAGGCCCATAGGGTTCCATTCGATTTTAAGGCTAAAATATGGCCTGAACCTGCAGAAATAGCTGTCCAATCAGAGGATGATCCTATTTGAATTGGAGTGGAAGAAGTGATCGAGAAAGTGCCTGAGACTATATTTCCCCAAAACCAGATTGTTCCATTTGTTTTCACACCTACAGAATGAGTAAGTGCGGTTGATACTGTTTTCCAATCGGTAGCAGTACCGATTTGAATAGGAGTAGTCCGTTGAATAATTGTACCATCGCCTAGTTGACTCTCGATATTCCTTCCCCAACCCCATAGACTTCCATTGGCTTTTATGGCAAGAGTATGGTATCCACCTAAGGATACATATTTCCAATCTTTTCCTGTTCCCACTTGTATTGGAATATCGACATTGGTAGTAGATAAACCATCTCCTAATTGTCCATATCTATTTCTTCCCCACATCCACAAGCTTCCATCTTTTTTGATTGCGGCTGAATGAACAAGTCCAGCAAATAATTTTTCCCAGCTAAAATCATTGCCGACTTGTCTAGGAACGGCAATGTAAGTATTCCCTTTTCCTAGTTGTCCATTCAAATTATCACCCCAAGAATAAAGGTTATTAAGATTGTCGAGTGCTAAAGAATAGGAAGTTCCTAAAGCTAAAGAATTGGAAGTTCCTAGAGCTAAAGATCTCCAAGAGTTACTAGTTCCTATTTGCGTGAATGAGGTAGCGTTATTAGTATTTCCTTGTCCAAGTTGACCTGAAAAGTTGTTTCCAGTAGACCAAAGGGTACCATTTGCTTTTAGGGCAAAGCCGTGATTGTTTGATAAACTAACGTTGGTCCAGCTCAGGTCTGCACCTATTTGTACAGGTTCTGAAACATTTTCTATGGTCCCATTCCCTAATTGGCCATCGGAATTTAATCCCCAAGCCCATAAACTTCCATTTGTTTTAAGTGCAAGAACACTATAATTGCTGCCTTTAATCATCCCCCAATCAGTTGAATTGCCAATTAAAGTAGGGGTGTTTTTTGAAATAGTAGTTCCATCCCCTAGCTGCTTAAATGAATTTTGCCCCCAGGCGTAAAGACTTCCATTATTTTTAATGGCATAAGAACTAAATCCTCCCGTTGAAATGGAAGCCCAATCAGTATCTGTACCAATTTGCGTAGGACTTAATAAGGTTGTGGTATTTCCATTACCAAGTTGTCCATCAAAATTAGATCCCCAAGACCAAATTGTTCCATTAGTTTTGAGTGCTATGATATGGTTAAATCCTACAGAAATAGATTCCCAATTACTTGCCACCCCAATTCGTATCGGAACTAATGATTCCGCTATAGTAGCATCTCCTATTCCTAAATACCCAAGGGATCCGTTTCGCCCCCAACCCCATAAACTACCATCTTTTTTGATAGCGATAGTAAAATTATTTAATGCGGTAGCTACCATTTTCCA
>JBIILT010000280.1:0-5042 GCA_044338355.1 Aquirufa sp. | reverse complement strand
CTAAGCTTGATTTGCCCCATGGTTTAAAAGCATCCCTAAAGGGACGAGCTTCCATTCAAAAGATGGTGAACGGGAACCAATTTCTTCAAAATCAGTACTTGGATTTGTCAGATGACCCACAGTTTTCGGGGCTTCGCTTTTTTTTAGGTTTCTCGATGGAACTGGAGAAAAAGGTCAATCAAAGCATTTCTGTTTATACGCAATTTCAACATTTAGATACCATTCAATTTGGGACTTCGACCCTGAATTTTGTACCCTCGACTTTTTCTTTTGGCATAAAGATTCAGTCTAAATAGTTCGATTAATATGAAAAGAATACTACTATTTTTATCGCTTCTGTTAACTTCATTTGTGGGATATTCCCAAAATAAAGGCATCAACTACCAGGCAGTTATCATTGATCCTAACCCTATTGAAATCCCGGGAAAAGATGTGGCAGCACAACCTTTTGTGAATAAGGAGGTCTGGCTGAAATTCACGATATCTCAGGATGGGGTGACTCAGTATGAGGAAATCCAAAAAACCCAAACCGACAACTATGGTCTTGTTAACCTGACCATAGGTACCGGAATTAATACCGGTAAAGGCGGCACTTTTGCTTCGCTTAGCTGGGAGGGAAATACGAAGAACATTGTGACGAGTGTCAGTTTTGATAAAGGATCAAGGTACGTCGAAGTGGGGAATCAAAAATTGAATCATGTGCCTTACTCGCTTTACTCAGAGACCGCTAATAAATTATCAGGAGTTTTACCTATCAGCTCAGGGGGTACTGGGGCAATAACTTCGACGGCAGCTCGGGCGAATTTAGGTTTGGATAAAGTGGACAATACCTCTGATATGAGCAAGCCGGTGTCTACGGCGACTTTGGCCATATTAGATACCAAAGAATCCCTCTCAAATAAGTCAACTAATATCATCGCGGACTCAGCTTCTAGCGTGAAATACCCTTCTGTGAAGGCGATTAAGGACTATATTGATAGCCGAAATTCAGCATCTGCAAACAGTGCGCGATTAGCGGCTAAAGCAAGCGCTTTAGAAACACCGCGTACGATTAATGGCGTGCCATTTGACGGAACCGCGAACATCACGATTCCGGTGGGTGTAACGCCACCCGATGCGAGTGCTACGGTAAAAGGTTTAGTCCAATTAGCGGGTGATTTAACAGGAAATGCAGGTGCGCCTACTATTGCGGCGGGTGCGGTGAGTACTTCTAAAATTGCCGATGGCGCGATTATCGATGCTAAAATTGCGACTGTTTCAGGATCAAAAGTCACTGGAGACATTTCGGGAAACGCGGCTAATGTGACTGGAACAATCGCGGTTGCAAACGGTGGAACGGGAGCCACTACGGCGGCTGCAGCAAGAACCAGTTTAGGCTTAGTGATAGGTACAAATGTGCAAGCACCCTTGATAGCTGGGACTGATTATCTTAGTCCAAATGGTAGTGCAGCTAACCTAACAAACTTCCCCACGTTGAATCAAAGTACCACAGGGAATGCGGCAACGGCTACTCTTGCGGCCACTGCAACTTTGGCTACTAACGCTACTTTAGCAGCCTCTGCCACCAAGTTAGCTGCCTCTAAAAACATAAACGGCGTTCCTTTCGACGGTTCTGCTGACATCACTATTGCAGCTGATGCGGCTACTTTATCAGGAACGGTTGCTATTGCAAAAGGGGGAACAGGCGCAACTACTGCCGCTGATGCACGCACCAATTTAGGTTTGGTGATCGGTACAGATGTGTTAGCCCAAAGAACTTTTGGCACTGCTGCGAACAGTGCATCTACTGATTTCGTCGCTACGACTGAAAAAGGCGCGAACAATGGGGTCGCGACTTTAGGCGTTAATGGTAAAATTCCGTCAGTACAGATTCCTGCTCTTTCTTTCCAAAACGTTACTGTAGTCAATTCTGATGCGACTATGACCGCTATAACAGGAGCTCAAGTAGGAAGTATTGCCATTAGAACGGATAATAATAACAACTATGTGTTAAGTGCTTTGCCGGCATCTGTTTCGAATAACTGGATTCCACTAGCCGCTTCTAATGATGTTTCTTTAATCAACGGAATTGTGGGTCCTAGCGTGAATTTGACCACAAATGAAATTCCTGAAGGCAACACAAATAAGTACTACACAGATGCTCGAGTTCGTAATGCACTTAGCGCAGTGGCGCCTTTAAGTTTTAATGCATCTACGGGAATTTTATCGATGACAGCAGCTTCAGCTACCTCAGCTGGCTACTTGTCAGCCGCTGATTTCACGACTTTTAATAACAAGCAAACGGCTTTAACGGCGGGCGTAGATTATGCGACTCCGTCTGGAAATATTACCGGTAATGCAGCAAACGTGACGGGAATTGTTTCGATTGCCAATGGGGGTACAGGTACTTCTACGGCGACTGGCGCGTTGGTTGCTTTAGGTGCAGAACCGACAGACAATAAGAGTAATAACATTCTTTTGGACGGAAATTCTACTACGAAATTCCCTTCGTTTAAGGCAATTAAGGACTATGTAGATCAACAAAGTGCGAATGCAGGTGTGGCAGATAACAGTATTACTTCAGCGAAAATCAATGGAACGCTGGCGGTTTTAAAAGGAGGAACGGGCGCTTCTAATCCGGCAGATGCTAGAGCAAATTTAGGTTTAACGATAGGCACGGATGTGATGTCGGCTAATTTCACGACGACCTTGACGGGAGATGTGACGGGATCAGGAAATGGATCGTTTGCTACGACTGTGAATGCTGTGGGTGGCGTGAGCGCGAGTACGATTGCGACTTTGCCTACGAACGTGGCGGCGAATACGGCGAGCATTACCGCTAACTCTACGGACATAGCTACGATTAATAGCAATTTAGCTTTAAAAGCACCTCTAGCTTCACCGGCATTTACAGGAACTCCTACTGCGCCTACTCCAATGACGAGTGATAATTCGACGACTGTTGCAACTACGGCTTATGTTCAAGCGAATTTAGGAACGGTGAGTGCAGGAACTTTAACGGGGACTACATTAGCTTCTACCATTACTGGTTCAAGCTTAACCAGTGTGGGAGCGATCACCTCAGGCGTTTGGAGTGCTACAGTTATTGGAAGTAATGTGGGTGGTGCGGGCAGTGTGAATGGCATTTTAAAAGCAAATGGGAATGGAGTTGTAAGTGCGGCGGTTGCTGGAACGGATTATCAATCACCCTTAATTGCGGGGTCTGGAATTTCAATAAATACAGGTACTATTTCTGCAACAGGATTAACAACAAGTAATTTGGCAAGCAATGCTGCTATAACAAATGGACAATTAGCTAATAGTGCCACTACTTTAGGGGCAACCACCGTGACATTAGGTGGAACGGTAACTTCAGTAGCTGGATTGTCATCTGTTACTTCAACTAATTTCACAGGCGCTTTAACTGGAAATGTTACTGGAAACCTAACGGGGGATGTAACGGGTAATGTGACAGGAAATGCAGCAACAGCTACTAAACTAGCGGCCACTAAAAACATTAATGGCATCGCATTCGATGGTTCTGCAGATATCACCATTGCGGCAGATGCGAACACCTTAACGGGTACGACTTTGGCAAGTAATATTACGGCATCTAGTTTGACTAGTGTGGGAACAATCACTTCGGGTATTTGGAGTGCTACAGAAATCGCGATAAATAAAGGTGGTACAGGTGCAACGACCGCAGCAGGAGCGTTAACAAATTTAGGAGCTCAATCTGTGGATAACATGAGCACAAACATCACAACAGATGCAGCTTCTATTACGAGATATCCAAGCGTAAAATTGATTAAGGATTATGTTGATACACGCGTAGCTTCAGCGGGTGTTTCGGATGGTAGTATCACAAATGTGAAGCTGGCTAATAGTACAACGATTTTAGGATCAACCACGATGACTTTAGGCGGAACGGTTTCTTCTGTAACTGGTTTAACTAGTTTAGAGGCGACTAATTTAACAGGTACTTTGTCGGGTACAGCAACAGCCTTAGCAACTGGACGAACCATCTCTACAACGGGGGATGTGACCTACACGAGTGGGGCATTTGACGGAACATCTAATGTAACGGGATCTGCAACGCTAACAAACACTGCAGTTACCGCAGGAACTTATGGATCATCAACTGCTATCCCTACATTCACAGTAGATAGCAAAGGCCGTTTAACTTCTGCTGGAAACGTGGGAATTACAGCCGGCGTTTCGACTTTAGCATATTCGACTACGGGAGCTTCGAATGGTGGAACCATCAGTGGAACGACCTTAACTTTAACCGCTGCAGATGCAAGTAATCCGGGATTAATTTCGACGGGAACGCAGACGATTGCGGGAGCGAAGACCTTTACAAATACCGCTACATTTAATACAGACATTTCAGTGAATGGTTTAACTGTGGGACGTGGTGCAGGAGCAGTTGCTTCAAACGCGGCCTTAGGTGCGACTGCTTTAAATGCAAACACTTCAGGTAACTTTAACGTGGCTGTGGGTAGTGAGGCATTGCAAAGAAATACGGGTGGTAGTGTGAACGTTGCTCTTGGTGCAGCTACGATTGACTATTTAACATCTGGAAATAATAATACCGCGGTCGGTGGTTTTGCCGGCCGAAATTATGGTCCAAATGGCGGTGCCACAGGAAATAACACTACGATGAATAATGGTATCTTGCTAGGTTACGACGCAAGGCCATTAGCTAGCGGAGGAACGGATGAAGTCGTTATCGGTATGCGAGCGATAGGTCATGGAAGCAACACGGTAACTTTAGGTAATAGCTCGAATACTAAAACTTTCTTAACGGGGGATTTATCGTTAACAGGTAATATCACGTCAGGTATTTGGAGTGCTACGGAAGTTGCTATTTTAAAAGGTGGTACAGGCGCCACTACCGCCGCCGGAGCCAGAACGAATTTAGGCTTAGTGATAGGTACAGATGTAATGGCTGCGAATTTCACTACAACCTTAACTGGTGATGTGACAGGAGCTGGAAACGGAAGTTTCGCTACTACCTTAGCCGCTTCAGGTGTTACTTCAGGAACTTATGGATCTTCTAC
>JBIILT010000128.1:0-5087 GCA_044338355.1 Aquirufa sp. | reverse complement strand
AAAATAACTGCTGTCATTAATTAAGCAAGCCGATCAGAAATGATCGGCTTGCTTATTTTTCATTAGCGAGTTAAGCTTGGGCATGTTTTGTATATTTACCCATGAAAAATCTAATCCTGCTAGCCTTTGCTTTCTTATTTTGCACGAGTGTTTTCGCTCAAAGCCAAAACGAAAGAAAAGTGGCGAGCACCCCAGCCGATCTTTATAATAAAATAGCCAATCTGGATAGCGCCTTATTTGCAGCGTATAATTCAAAGAATTTGAAATTAATGAAGACCTATTTTACCCATGACCTTGAGTGGTATCAAGATAATGGCGGCTTAATCGGCTTTGAGAAAGTGTTTTCGAACTTTCAATCTATTTTCAATAGAGAATATGACCTTAAAAGAAATCTACTAAATGAGAGCCTAGAAGTGCATCCCATAGAAGGTTATGGCGCAATAGAAATTGGTAAACACCAATTCAAACACATTGAAAATGGTAAACTGGAAATAGGTACTTTCAAATTCTTAATGATTTGGAAGAATGACAAGGGTAGCTGGAAAATTGCAAGAGTAATTAGTTACGACCATTAATATAGCCCTTAAGTTTCCTGATAGTCACATTCTCAGTTATGACTGATTGCATTCCTACACAAGCACCTTCATGATTATCTATTGTTGTCTCAAGCAAAAAAAGCAAAGGAGATCTGGGGTTTTATATAAGGCCAAATTAAGCGTTTATCTGCTAAAAATTGATCCCCCTTTAGTTGCTGTTGACTTCACACTATAATTTGAGCTATTTTACTAGTTATGAATTAGATTCTGTTCCAAAGAGGGAAATTTATTATCAAGGCAGACTTCTTTTACTTCTTCAGGTTCAATTCTATAACACAGGAAAGGGGGATAGCTAAAATTAAAAATTAATATCAAGGAGAAATCAGTTATAATATCTAGTCAGTGCGTTTAGGAATGCTACAAAACTTTGTTGATCCATTTTGTATTTCACATAATCTACCCAAAATGCAAATTCCTCCAAATCTCTATTTAAATAAAAACTTAGATATATATTTTCATCTATTTTAACATCTAAATGTTCATAATTTTCCTTTTTATTAACGATGTCTGATTGAAAAACTTTATAGGTATCTAATATTTTCGATCTTAAACTAATTAACTTTTCATCAGAATAAGTTCTCTGAATCGGCCCTAAAAATGATAAATATTTTTTGCCGTGTCCCCAAATTTCAAAAGACCCATTATACAAATCATATTTTAATATGTCTTCATTAACGCCTCGAGTAAAAAAAGCGATATTGTATTTTTTTTGACTTCCATCATGCCACATGTAATTTTGCTTAATAATGGCTTCATTTTTCATTAAGCCTAATTGTTCTACATCTGAATTGTATTTACCAATTTGTTTTTGAGCAAATAGAAATCCAGAGATAAGGCAAAAAAATAGCGTAAATAAAACTCGCATAATTCTATAATAGAAACCCTAAATTGATCCCTAAAAGTCTATTAGTACTTAATTCAGCGCCTAATGTAAATCCTTGATTTTTACCCAAAAAAGACTTAAATCCAACGCCGAAATCAACAGACTGGGTTTCATATTCTGACAAAATGGGCATTGTACCTCTAAATACCGTCACAGCAGAATAATCGTGCTTTGCAACTGTACCATAAACGATAACGGAGCCAACTCCTATCCCGCCCTTAACGCCTAAAAAAGAATCTACACGACTTAATTCATCGTCGTAGCCAGATTTATCTGTTGAACCACCTTCATAAAATAAGGCGGCATACCATGTAGGTTTTCTACCTTCAAATGCAACTATATCTAAAGCTCCACCATTGGTAATTTGAGAAACCCGTAAAGGGGATGTTTGAAAACTAGCACCAACTTTAACCTTGCTTGTTTTAAATCCTTTAACTTGAGCAGACAATAAATAACTACAATTCAATAAGAATAATAGTAGTAAAAAAGTAGATTTTTTCATGATTATATTTAATTTTTTTCGAATTTATTTATAAAAATTTAAAAATCTAAATAAATTTATTAAACGGTATGTTTTGAAATTTGTTGCTATATTTTCCTTAGCAAAACAAGTATTCTTCTTCTTCTAAATAGAGTAATTACTGTATTTATGGTGTTGGATTTGTCAAATAGGTTGTTTATTGATTCCCTCAAATCCGTAAACTATTCAATTTCATCTCTGTATTTAGTAGATAATTTGCTATCTGATCTACACATTTTGAATGACATTATTTATTAAGTTCGTTGTCTGATTGGGATAAATACGCCGACAAGAACGATGTTTATTGTTATATCCCAAACGGCCACTCAACCTGCGTATCTTTCCAAGACTTTGTATTGGCTGATTCAATGACAGCTTCGCAAACACGTTGTGTTTGTAACGCATCTCTAAAGGTAGGGGCACAAGGTTTATTTTCACCTACAGCTTTTAAAAAGTCAGCTGCTTGATGAACAAAACTGTGTTCATACCCAATAATTAAACCAGGAACCCACCATTTGTCCATGTATGGCTGGTTTCCATCTGTAACCAAGATGGATTTCCATCCTCGCGTTAAATCATCATCCGCATGATCAAACATTTCTAAGCGATTCAAATCATGTAAATCCCAACGCAACGAAGCATGTTCCCCATTTATTTCAAACGTATACAGGGCCTTGTGGCCACGTGCATACCTGGTAGATTCAAAAAGGCCTAAAGAGCCATTATCAAAGTGGCAATGGAAAATACAGGCATCATCAATGCCTACTTTTTTCACGGCGCCACTACTAACGTGAACGCGTTCTTTAATAAAGGTTTCCGTCATCGCGGACACATCTGCAATACCCCCATTTAACCACATGGCCGTGTCAATACAGTGGGCTAATAAATCCCCCGTCACCCCAGAACCGGCCGCATCCACATCTAATCGCCAAGTTCCGGCACCTCCTTGTGGTAAATCAGGCGAAATAGTCCAATCTTGAAGGAAATTAGCTCGGTAGTGAAATATACGTCCCAGCTTTCCTGAATCTATGATTTGCTTAGCCAAACTAACCGCAGGTAAACGTCGGTAATTATACCAAACCGTATTCGCCACGCCAGCTTTCTCAATCGCAGTAACCATTTGCTCTCCTTCCGCCAAAGTGCGAGACAAAGGTTTCTCACATAAAATCATTTTTCCGGCTGCAGCTGCGGCAATCGCGATTTCAGCATGTGTGTCGTTCGGTGTACAAATATCGACTGCATCGATGTCATCGCGGGCAATTAGTTTTCGCCAATCGGTCTCATATGAGGCGTATCCCCATTGTTCTGCAAAAGCTTTCACACTGGCTTCATTCCGCGAGCAAACGGCTTGTAAAACGGGCTTGCAGGTAAGCTCCGGGAAAAAGTTTGGGATTCGGTTATATCCATTGGAATGGGTTCTACCCATAAATCCGGTGCCAATTAATCCAATTCTAATCTGTTTCATAGGTTATAGGTTTATTATGACCAACCATGTGCCTTACGCACGTCGATCATGGCCGCTAAAATATCATTCCAAGTTTGCTGTTGCTCCATAACGGAGTTGCTGAACATGCAGCCGTCCCAACAAATATGCTTGAACGCTTTGGTTAATTGTCCATCTGCATCTCTTAACCAGAAACCAGCATCTTCAGCAATGTTCAATTTGCCATTCGGATCCGTCGCTTGGCAGTGACGGCCCGTCTTATCATGACTTCCTGTGCCATGCACGGTTCCATCATTTTGAGCTACGTGAAAATCGATTGTCCAAGGGCGCAAAGCAGCCGTCAATTCTTTCAACGAAGCTTTCAAAATCTCGCGATTTTCCCAGTTATAATCCACAGGTAAAATGCGGTCTTCAGGGCAATTATACCCCATCGTGTAGAGCAAGGTATGGGACATGTCCGCTTGGAATCCAATGTTTGGACGATCTACGGACTCTAAGGTCTGAATCATATTGCGCCAAGAGTGCATGCCTCCCCAACAAATTTCTCCTTCAGCGGCTAATCGCTCACCAAAATCCGCAGCCACATCACATGCACGCTGGAAGGTATCCACAATTAACTTAGAATTTCCTTTCGGATCTTTGGCCCAATCCGCTACTCCCGCAGCCGAATCTATCCGGACAATGCCATTAGGACGAATGCCTAAATGGCGTAATTCAGCACCTATTTCACAGGTTTTGCGAACCATGTCCACAAAGGTATCACGGGCATCTTTATCCCCCATCGCATTACCTGCCCAAATAGGAGCGACCAAACTCCCAATTTCTAAGCCATGAGCGGCCACTTTATCTGCTAGGGCTTTGGCACCATCTTTCCCACTTTCAATATCAAAGTGAGGAGGTAGCAAACCAATATCAACGCCATCAAACTTCGTGCCATTAACTTCCGCGGCGGCTGTCATGGCGAGCATTTTATCAAGTGAAATAACGGGCTCAGAATCGGGGCCTTTGCCTACAATTCCAGGCCAAGTTGCATTGTGTAATTTAGGATACGTATTCATGTTTAAAATAGGTTATAATTTTAAATCTGGGTTAGCTGGGCCAAAATGTTTCAACATAACAATCGGGTCCGTAGACGAGTAATTCGTGATTTCAACACCAGCTTTTGCAGTAGCCTCTGTGACAAAAAATTCATCGTTAGTCAATTGTCCGTACCGAATCATGGCCGGGGTCTCGATATTCCAGACCCCCATTTTACCATGTCCTTGCATCATGATTAAACCATAGGCTGCGGCATCGGTAATGGTAACCGTTTGGCCAGGAAATACGGTTAATTCTTTTGCGCTAAACGCATCTGATCGGTAGCATACCCATTTTTCAGAGTATCCTTGTGCCGCCATTTCTGCCTCATTCCGCACTGGAATCGGTTGCATAAAGCGCGTTTCTAATAAATTCGGGTTCGTATTTAATTCCCAATCGATGACCTCCATCAATTGATCATAATTCCCAATGTCCTCTTTGGGAGTACCATTCCACAATAACTCCTCTGGAATGACGGCTTCATTAACCAGCGACTGATACATCGCAAAAACATCGGATGCTTTTTGTGGCTCATAGGTACACATACTGCCCGGTGCGTGCAACATC
>JBIILT010000127.1:0-5109 GCA_044338355.1 Aquirufa sp. | reverse complement strand
TATCCTATTGGTTCTTCTTCTTGTCATCTATGATCATGTTTGCGTCGCTATTCTTAGAGACCGGTCCTGCATCAGGTGGTTGGGTAATCTATCCCCCTTTATCTGCCCTGCCACAAGCCATGCCAGGTTCTGGATTGGGAATGACCATGTGGTTAACGTCGATGACCTTCTTTATCATTTCATCATTAATGGGTGGTATTAACTACATCTGTACTGTTATTAACTTGCGTACACGTGGTATGACATTCACGAAGATGCCATTGACTATTTGGTCATTCTTCTTCACGGCTGTACTAGGATTGTTATCATTCCCTGTACTATTATCAGCTGCTTTGTTATTGATCTTTGACCGTTCATTCGGTACTTCATTCTACTTGTCTGAGATCTACATTCAAGGACAAGCACTTCCTAACATGGGTGGTTCTCCGATCCTGTACCAGCATTTATTCTGGTTCCTAGGTCACCCAGAGGTATATATCGTATTGCTACCAGCTTTAGGCATGACATCTGAGATTATTGCGACTAACTCTCGTAAGCCTATCTTCGGATACCGTGCGATGATTGGTTCGATGATGGGTATTACCGTGCTTGCGTTCATTGTATGGGCTCACCATATGTTCGTAACAGGTATGAATCCATTCTTAGGTTCGGTATTTATGTTCTTAACCTTAATCATTGCTGTACCATCTGCGGTGAAGGCGTTTAACTACATTACGACACTTTGGAAAGGTAATTTGATCTTTACTCCAGCGATGTTGTTCTCGATCGGTCTTGTGTCACTATTCATCTCGGGTGGTGTAACTGGTATCATCTTAGGTAACTCTGCTTTAGATATCAACTTACACGATACGTATTTCGTTGTAGCTCACTTCCACCTTGTAATGGGTGCGGCATCCTTCTTCGGATTGATGGCTGGTGTTTACCACTGGTTCCCTAAGATGTTTGGTCGCATGATGAACAAGACCTTAGGTTACATTCACTTCTGGTTCACATTCGTAGGAGTTTACCTGGTATTTTTCCCAATGCACTACATCGGTATCGCAGGTTTCCCACGTCGTTATTACTCGTTTACAGCGGTAGGAAATGACGGTGCAGCTGCCTTTACAGATATGAACGCATTTATCTCGATTGCAGCGATCATAACGTTTACGGCTCAAGCGATCTTTGCTTGGAACTTCTTCTACTCTATCTTTAAAGGGAAGTTAGCTCCACAAAATCCTTGGAACTCGAATACATTAGAATGGACTACACCGATTAATCCAGAACACGGAAACTGGGTGGGCGAAATTCCAGCTGTTTACCGTTGGCCATATGATTATTCAAAGCCAGGTGCTGAGCAAGATTTCATTCCACAAAACGTACCATTCTCAGCAACTAAAAGCTCTAACCTCCCAGAGGAAGAAGCAGAAATTGCAAAAGAAAAAGATATCGATGGTTTATTAGGCGCGCAAAACGAAAGTTATAACCGTTAATTAAACCTAACAATCAAAGATGCATCCGAATGAATCTCATTTAGATGCATCTTTTTTTTACCCCAAAAATGGTCTTTAGAAAATTCGCAATCCTTTCACTCCTGAGCATTTATTTGCTTATCCTCGCTGGCGGTATCGTTCGCAGTACAGGATCAGGAATGGGATGCCCGGATTGGCCAAAGTGTTTTGGACGTTTTATCCCTCCCACTCAAGTTTCTGAATTACCCCTACATTACGAGGTAATCTATAAAGAGAAACTTCACGGAGAGGTTACGTTCAATGCCACTAAAACCTGGATTGAATACATCAATCGTTTATTAGGCGCCTTAACAGGGCTTATTGTTTTAATCACGACTGTTTTAGCGTATAAAGAAGGTCGAAACGTATTCTTGCCTACTTTAGCAGGCCTATTGTTGATCTTAGCAAATGCCGTATTAGGAAAATATGTAGTAGACTCCTTCTTACTGCCAGGTGTGGTAACTGCTCACATGTTATTGTCCATCGGGGTCATCTATTTTTTAGTAAAAGCGCTAAACAATCAATCTTCCTCTGAGGTTATATCTCTGGTGAATCGCCAGTGGATTGGGTTAAGTTTGCTTGTCGTTTTAGTCCAAATTATCTTAGGCACCCAAGTGCGGGAGAATATGGATCACATTATTCAGGCTTTAGGAGAAAGTGCCAAAAACCAATGGGTAGAAAACCTAGACCTCGGCTATATCATTCACAGAACTTTCTCTTGGGTGATCTTGTTATGCCACCTGATTCTTTGGAAAAAGTTAGCTGAAAGTCCACTTCAATTTTACCGAAAAGGAATACTCGTTTTAATCGGTATTTCGCTGGGAACTGGAATTTTGATGGCCTACTTTGCACTCCCTCTGGGAAGCCAAGCGGTGCACCTATTAATCTCATTAGTATTAATCGGCTGGCATATCAACTCGTGGATACAAACAAAAAACGCCTAAATGTCGTCTATAAAACCCTATATCGCCCTCTTAAAATCGAGACTATCTATGACGGTAGCCTTCTCTGGAACGTTCGGGTATTTACTGGCACCTATCGATCACAAGCCGCTGGGTATATTCTTGATTTCTTTAGCCGGTTTTGTATTAACCGGAGCGGCGAACATCGTCAATCAATTGAAAGAAATTGAATTCGATAAATTGATGAAGCGTACGGCGAAGCGCCCACTGCCTACCCAAACCTTAACGCCGGCTCAAGCCAGAAATTTTGGATATGTGTTAGCTGTCATCGCTATTGGGTTGTTAAGCTATTTCACGTGGAAAGCAGCACTAGTTGGATTATTATCCTATTTTCTATATGGGTATGTTTACACACCCTTAAAGCGCGTGGGCCCAATCTCTGTATTTGTAGGAGCGTTCCCAGGAGCCTTTCCTCCCATGATTGGGTGGGTGGCAGCGACCGGACATTTTGGTTGGGAACCGGGCATCTTGTTTGCGATTCAATTTTTCTGGCAATTCCCGCACTTCTGGGCGATTGCTTGGGTGGCAGATGCGGATTACCGCAAAGCTGGATTTAAGATGTTACCGAATGATGGAAAGAAAGACATTAAGACGGCTTTCACCATTATGATTTACACGCTCTTTTTAGTGCCTTTAGGATTTGTGCCGTACTTACTGCACATCACGGGAATTCAATCTGCTATCATCACAGTAGTTGCAGGAATTCTATTTTTATGCCAAACCTTCTACCTCATGATGCGCCCCACAGACAAGGCTGCAAAATGGATGATGTTTGGCTCCTTTTTCTATTTAATTATCATACAAATTGCCTTATTATTTGATAAAGTTTAAATCATGAACGCACAACAAAATGCCATCGAACCGGCTGAAACCCGTTCGGTCAATCCGAAAATTTTCACGATGTGGTTATTCATCGTATCGATCATCATGTTATTCGCAGCCTTCACTTCAGCTTACCTGGTTAGAAAAGCGGAAGGGAACTGGGTAGAATTCGAAATGCCTAGTTTATTTAGCTATAGCACAGGCGTTTTAATTTTGAGTAGCATTTCGATGCATTACTCACTTTTAGCTGCAAAAAAAGACCAATTTAATGCACTTCGAATGAGTATTTCTATTACTTTTGTGCTCGGATTACTCTTTTTAGTAATGCAATTTTACGGTTGGATCCAATTAGTGGAAATGAACGTTTATTTTGTAGGTAATCCATCTGGTTCTTTTGTGTATGTTTTATCAGGTTTACACGGTTTACACCTTGTTTCAGGCCTAGTCGTTCTAATTTTCGCCTTAGTGGCTGCCTTTAGATTGAAGATAAACGCAAAGCAATTGACACAGATTAAGATTTGCGCTACCTATTGGCATTTTTTAGATGCTTTGTGGCTTTATTTATTTGTATTTTTATTGATTAACAATTAAGCTTATCCCTATGTCAGTAGCACACGCTGCCCCAGCGGTTCCAGAAAATTTATCATGGCAAGGTGGTTCTGAACCACTTAAAGCTAGTTATGGAAAATTGATGATGTGGTTCTTCCTTTTATCGGACACCTTCACATTCTCAGCCCTTTTGATTACGTACGGAATGATTCGTTTCAGCCAACCAGCTTGGCAAGGAACGCCTCAAGATTTTTATTTCGCAACAACTCACTGGCCTATTCCAGAAAAAGTTTTTGAAGCAGTACCCTTCTTACACGGCATATCATTGCCATTAGTATTCGTGGGTATCATGACTTTCATCTTGATCGCGTCATCTGTAACAATGGTTTTAGCGGTAGAAGCTGGTCACCGTGGTGATCGTAAGGATGTAGAAAAATGGATGCTTTGGACGATCGTAGGTGGTTTTACATTCTTAGGTTCTCAAGCTTGGGAGTGGGGTCACTTTATCCACGGTCCAGAAGATTTAACCTTAGCTGCTAAGCAAATCATCGATGGCGTTAGTACGCCGATAGAAGGCGCTAATTTAGTTCGTAATCCATACGGCCCTCCAGCTTTTGCAGACTTATTCTTCTTTATCACTGGTTTTCACGGAACGCACGTATTCTCTGGAGTACTCTTGAACGTTTTGATTTTCTTCAACGCAGCTACCGGTGTATATGAGCGTAGAGGTCATTATGAAATGGTGGAGAAAGTAGGTCTTTACTGGCACTTTGTCGATCTGGTTTGGGTATTCGTATTTACCTTCTTCTATTTAGTTTAATCTTATAATTGATTTATATATGGCTTCGCACGCAGCACACGGAACCTCAGAAAAAGAAATAGCACCTCCTAATACAGGCGCCATTTGGAAAACATTTTGGATTTTATTGATTTTAACGGCGATTGAATTCGTTATTGCTTTCACGATGCCAGCTAACACCTTACGTGTTGCAATCTTCTGTGGTATGACAATTGTAAAAGCATTCTATATCGTAGGTGAATTCATGCACTTAAAGCATGAAGTGAAATCCTTGATTTGGATGGTTTTGATCCCAACACTTTTCGTGGTATGGCTTTTAGTAGCCTTAATCTACGAAGGTGGTCACTTATATTGATTTTAATTTCCTTCTTGGATAATGAATAAAAAGACAGGCGTATTATTTCTCGTATTAATATTGCCTGTCTTTGTTTATTTAGGGCTGAAGACATTTGGTACAAATCATTTTAGTCTTCCTCGCTATGTACCA
>JBIILT010000008.1:0-16270 GCA_044338355.1 Aquirufa sp. | reverse complement strand
GCCATATCGCGCATGCGTTGGTAGATCGTATCTGGAAGCGTCATCGCTGGCGCCACCGTAATCGAATCCCCCGTGTGGATACCCATCGGATCGAAATTTTCGATCGAACAGATGATGATCACGTTTCCTAAATTATCGCGCAAAAGTTCTAATTCATATTCTTGCCAACCCATGATGGATTGCTCTACTAACACTTCGTGCGTAGGGGAAGCGTGCAAACCTTTGTTTAAGGCAGCATCAAAATCCTTGGGATCATGCACGAAACCACCGCCCGTTCCACCTAAGGTGAACGATGGGCGAATAACTAAGGGGAATCCTGTCTCTTGTGCAATCTCTTTTCCTTCCAGGAACGAACGAGCCGTACGTCCTTTACAAACACCCACCCCGATTTCGATCATCTTCAAACGGAATTTCTCGCGATCTTCTGTCGTCTCGATGGCTTTGATATCCACCCCGATGATTCGAACGCCATACTTTTCCCAAATCCCAGCCGCATCGCAGTCAATCGCTAAGTTCAAGGCAGTTTGACCACCCATGGTAGGTAAAACCGCATCTACTTTGTGATTTTCTAAAATATGAATGATCGACGCTTTCTCTAAAGGCTTCAAATACACGTGATCCGCGTTCATCGGATCAGTCATGATTGTCGCTGGATTTGAGTTAATCAAGATCACCTCAATGCCTTCTTCCCGTAAGGAGCGGGCGGCTTGGGAACCAGAGTAGTCAAATTCACAAGCTTGACCAATCACAATAGGACCAGAACCAATAATGAGGACGGATTTAATCGAGGGATCTTTAGGCACAGGGGGTATAAATTAAAAGCTGAATGTATAGGTCTTTTTGGATGCTTTTGGTTAAGCTCCAAAATTGTGCAAAGTTAGCGTTTTAGGGTCGATTTGCAAAATAAAAAAGAGACTTTTGTGTAGGTGAGGCAGAACCCAAAAATTCCCTTATTTTTGACAACAAATTGTAGAAATCGTGATAAAAATACTCGTTGCTTTTGATGAAAACCGGGTCATTGGAAAAAACAATGAACTGATATGGCATTTGCCGGCGGATCTAAAAAGATTCAAGGCTTTAACCACGGGTCACGTAATTATTATGGGGCGCAAGACCTATGACTCCATCGGTAAGCCGCTACCTAATCGAACAACGATCGTTATTTCACGCACGCCCGGCTTGCAAATCGAAGGCGTGGTTTGCACGAATTCCATCGAAGAAGCTATCTTGAAGGCTAAATCATTAAGTCGCGAAGATATTTTCATCGTAGGAGGTGCTGAAATTTATGCCTTATCATTAGCCGTGGCAGACCAAATTTTGGTCACACAATTGCACGACATTTTCGAGGGCGATGCTTTTTTTCCAGAAATTTCAGCGGATCAATGGACCGTTACCGAAAAAGAACGGGGCGTAACCGATGAGAAAAACACCTACCAATACAGCTATTTGACTTACAGCAGAAAATGATTCGCAAAATCGACTTAAGTGCTGAGGCCATTTCGATCGACCCCTATTACCAATTCTTACAAGATCCGGTGGCAGGTGGCATTTGTCTGTTTATAGGAACGATACGTAATAAAAATCAGGGGAAAGACGTCAAGGCATTGACGATGGAGGCCTACCCTCCCATGGCTTTGAAGCAAATTGAATTATTGTGTGATCAAGCGGCTTCGAAGTGGCCCGTAGAGCGAATAGCTTTAGTACATAGAACAGGACCATTGGAAATTGGAGATATTGCCGTACTCATCGGAGTGACTTCTGTACACCGAGCAGAGGCCTTCAAAGCCTGTGAGTGGTTAATTGATACCTTGAAAAAGGAAGTACCTATTTGGAAAAATGAATTCTATGAGGACGGCTCTTCGTGGTTAGTTCCCCATCCCTGAGACCATCAGGCTGCATCCGCGCATTTCGGAATTATCGAAGCGGCCTAATACTTTAAATCGGATTCCATCGTCTTCTAAGGATCCTAAATCCCGTGTTTCGATAAAGGAACAAGAATCGATGTTTCCCAAATCCGCCACTTTTATCCCCCCCGTTTTATGCGGCTGAGTCACTAAAGCAAACGGATCGCTGACCTCCCTTAAACAAACCCGCATCGGATAGGCCGGAGTAAATATGCCTTGAGATTTCGCGTAGCCTTGCGAAAATAACTCGGTCATTCCATACTCAGAGGCAATCGAATCGAGTCCCATCTTTTCTTGTAAATACGCGTGTACTTTATCGCGAATCCATTCCTCCCTGCGCCCTTTCATCCCACCCGTTTCCATCACGATTAATCGATCTTTATGCGCTTTCAAAAAGGATAAATCAATGCCAGAATCTACTAAATCCAATAAGCCAAAAGTCACCCCCATCAACCACACCTTTTTATCTGTCGCTAACGCGACGCGCAAAGCATCCACCAGCGAAGCATATTGATTCAAATAAAAACCAGATAATTCCGACTGAGATTCCTTGATGAAATAATCCATCATAAAGACCAACGAGGAAGTAGAGCGTTCTAAATACGAGGGCAACAAAGCAAAAATATGGTATTCGCTCAATGGCCCATACTCGCGCTCAAAGGCAATTTTAGAAATTTCTTGGTAAAATCCGGGGTCACAAACGGGATGTTTGGAGGGGATTTGACCCGTCGTTCCGGAGCTTTCAAAAGAGAACAATACAGGCTGCGACCCAGTTAAAATCGGATGACTTTTGAATAATTCAATGGGCAAAAAAGGAATCTGCGTCCAATGTCCTACCTTTTCCGGCGAAACACCTGACATTTGCACATACTGCTGATAAAGTGGGTTATATGCAGCCTGAAAACGAAACACGTCCAAAGCCAGCGCCTCAAATTCGGATTCTTGCATTTGCAAGACCCGCCTTTTTAAACTCTCCCTTTCTTGTGCGATCGCTTGATCCATTTGATTTTACCTGATGTAGCACAAAATTAACGCAAATCATTAACTTTACTGTCGAAATTCGAATGAATCAATGCGAAAATTAGCCGGAGTTGTAACCCTTATTTTATTGAGTATAGGAGCTTGTGTACAAGAACCTAGCTTTAGCTCTACGCCTGCGATTACATTTAAGTCCATTCAGAAGATTACAAAAACGAGTAACGATGGCTTTGGAGGAACCACAAAAATAGACTCGGTTATTATGAGTATTAATTTTCAAGACGCTGAAGGTGATTTAGGATTAACGGAATCTCAACTAAAATCCGACGTTAAATACAAGGATTTTCGCAATTTCGAGGTAGCAGTTCTACTACAGAAGAATGGGGTATTTATTCCCATCACGTTCACTCCTGCGCTAGGTGGTTTGATGAATTTCAACTTTAAGCCTAATCAAAAATCGGGACCTGTTGAGGGCAGCATCGACTATTCCACACAATTTGTCTATGCCTTTTATAAGGGTTATAGCCCGCAGTTTACAGAGAAGAACGACACCTTAAAGTTCAAAATTTTCATCAGAGATAACGCATTCAATCAGAGCAATACGATTGAAACAGAACCGATTATCATCTTTAAAGATTAGAGATTTTTAAGCTTTTTGTAAATTTCTGACTGCAAACGGTAAGTAAACATACGTTGATCCCGTTCATCTAATTGAATGTATAAAATTTCCTGATCAGGAAAAATTAAACCCAGGGTTTTGGTAAAGTTCTCAATTAATTTAGCCCTGAACTGCCTTTGAGATTCAGGAGAACTTTTGTGCTTTCCAAAAAAAGCAATGATTTGATGACCATTCACGAATCCTTGATCGTAATTCAAGATCATAAAATCTAAAAATAAACGCTCATTTGCTCCCAGCATTAATCGAATCGACTTATTTAACTTATTCAGTTGGTATCGATTGTAAATAATGAAAATTAAAATGATTAACAGAACTCCTAAAATGATCCCACCCAAAATAGAAAATTTTTCAACCCAGCTTCCTTCATCCAACCTACCAATGTATTCTGATTCATTTAATAAAGTTTGCACGGAGGCTACCGTATATCCAGGCTCATCTAGTGAAGCTTTTACTAAATTATTCGACCAAATAAGGGAATCCCCACTTACATGCATGTAAGATTCTGATGCATCCCCTTGTTGAGCATTTAGGTAGATACGGTGTGGATTTTGCCATTGATATACTTTAAAGTTGTCCTCTACATCAATAATGAACATCGTGTCATAAGCGAATTCTTTATTAGGCTTATCCGATATAATAAAATACCGGCCATTGAAGACAAAGGGTTTGGCTTCTTTAGCGTCTAAGAAATTTCGGACGATTTCTAGTTTAATTTCCCCTAATCGAGTGAATTTTTGGCTAAAAAAATCATATTCATAAATGCCATAATCGCGATTAAAAGCGGTCTTCTTTTCGGTATCATTCATCTCTACAGTACTCAAAAGATAGTAGCGATCTTTTTTAGGTGAATATCCCGCCAACCCATCAAAAATCGAAGCAGGTACATCTCCTTCAGCACCTATACTCAACCATTCTTTGGCAATAAAATCATACTTAGTTAACACATTCGTAGATCGCCAAAATCCATATCCGCCAAAAGAATATAAATCGTCTCCCCGCTTGAAGACACTGCTCTTACAGTTAGATCCGCGATAAAATGTTTGATCTAATCGATTCAAGGTCCAATTAGATTTATCTAAAACATACACCTGGCCCGTACAATGTATGGTTAAGTAATAGGTAGAGCTTTGATTAATTTGAAATTCGCGAACTCCCTCTGCTGTGGGTAGAATTTCTCTAAAATCTACATTTTCAGACTTAATAGTATCTAACTTTAGCCAACCGGTTTCATGATTAAAGCGCTCAATTTCACGAGTAATGAGGTTTAAGCGTAAATAATTTACTGAATGATCCTCTTGCCATTTAATAAACTGTCCAAGCCCATTGTAAGCGATTTGAATAAACAAGAAGAGGAACAGACTCGCTTTTTTTAACATGGAATTGTGGTTGCGTCCCCAAAAATAACTAATTTTGTAAATTATCAAGGTTATTTAGCATTCAACGCATGACATTACACAGAGAAGGACGGACCCTATTATTCACTTCATTACTTATCGTATTAGGTATTAATGGCCTGGTTGCTTATTTCTTCCCTGAAAATGTTTATTTGAGAGAGGCTATCGTTGTCATCACTTCCTTGTTCTACCTGATTATCTTACAATTTTTTCGTGTTCCCAAGCGTCACACTGAACTTAACCCTAAACATATCATCGCTCCGGCTGATGGTAAAGTAGTGGTTATCGAGGAGACCGTCGAAACTGAATATTTCAAAGGACCGCGCCGCCAGATTTCGATCTTTATGTCACCTATTAATGTGCACATTAACTTCAATCCAATCTCAGGAATCGTCTCTTATTTCAAATACCACCCAGGCAAATTCTTAGTCGCTTGGCATCCTAAATCTAGTACCGAAAACGAGCGTACAACCTACGTAGTAAAGCATGAAAATGGAACTGAAGTACTATTCCGTCAAATTGCGGGGGCTTTAGCGAAACGTATTTGCTGGTATGCGAAAGAAGGGGATGCGGTTGTTCAAGGAACAGAATTTGGCTTCATTAAATTCGGTAGTCGCATCGACATCTACTTGCCACTAGACGCAGAAATCTGTGTTAATCTAGATGACAAACCAGTAGGAGGCGAAACAGTGATTGCAAAACTAGCCTAAGACCACGTAGTCCAGGACTCCTCGATTAACCCAATTATTTTCTCTAGTCCTTGCTGATCTACTTCAGAAAAGTCAGCTAATTGATCTGAATCTAGATCGAAAACAAGTACGACTTCCCCATTCACGATCGCAGGTAATACGATCTCCGATTTCGACGCTGATGCGCAGGCAATGTGTCCTGGGAATTCCTCCACATCTGGTACTAAAATCGTTTGTTTCGTTGTGTAGGCGTGTCCACAAACCCCCTTATGAAAAGGAATTCTCGTGCAGGCCACTGGACCCTGAAATGGTCCTAAAACTAATTGATTTTCTTTCGTGAGATAAAATCCAACCCAGAAAAAGCCAAACACCTCATGCACCGCCGCCGCGATATTCGCTAGGTTCGCGTATTTATCGGTTTCACCCGTTAAAAGTGATTGTATTTGTGGATACAATGACGCATATTTTTCTGAGCGGGTTCCGTCTATTTTTACTAAATCTTCTGCCATCTTACTTTATGCGAAATAACGTTGTAACCAAGTGGTATTTGCCGCTTGTAACCAGCCTGAGCGGTAGGCCCCTAGTGATTCGGTTTGTAGCGGAATAATCTGAGTGGATGGTGCTAATAAGGGGTTGTTTTTCAATGCACTCAAAGGAATCAACGTCAGCTCTTCGTCCTCCACCACAGCTGTACTGCGATCGAAGAAGTCAATTCCTAAGTTAGCTCCCATCTCCTTAAACCAACGCGTCGATGCATCTATCGAACAACCAGAGGCTGCATTCACCGTTTCATCCACCGCGATAACGATCACTTGCTGAAAGCGAATCTCGAAAGAGGCGTTCAAGCCTGCCCCGTGAGCCGCCCATTGGGTTAAGGCTGGAGCTAGGTATTGCTCAATCGCTTGGATTTCGGAAGTCGTGAAGGGTCGGTTCGCCTGGTAGACCCATACGCGGGAATTATCGGGCATTTGTTCAATGGGTAAATACATAATATTACATGGATTGCTGCACTAACTCAGCTAAATCTACTACTTGGATGTGTTTTTCTTTTCCTACTTTGTTCAGTCCGTCTTGGACCATGACCATGCAGAATGGACAGGCTAAGGCGACTTTAGTAACACCAGAGTCGACCATTTCTTGCACTCTTTTCACTTGCACATCTTCGCCGCCGGTTTCTGGCTCTTTGAAAACTTGTGCACCACCGGCTCCACAACATAAGCCTTTTGTTCTACAGCTTTTCAGCTCGACCAAATCCTTTTTTAATCCTGAAATGATCTCTCGAGGTGCTTCATAAATCCCGTTTGCCCTACCTAAATAGCAGGAATCATGGTAGGCCACTTGCTCTAAAGACGAACCATCGGAGGCCTTCACTTTACCGGAGCTGATTAATTCTGCCAAAAGCTGGCTGTGGTGAATCACCTCATAATTCCCACCTAACGTAGGGTATTCGTTCTTTAGCGTATTAAAACAATGCGGACAAGCCGTCACTATTTTCTTTACGGCATAGAGGTTTAACACCTCAATGTTAGACATGGCCTGCATTTGGAATAAAAATTCATTCCCCGCGCGACGAGCTGGATCCCCAGTACACGATTCTTCTGTCCCTAACACGGCAAAGCTGATGCCTACCTTTTGCAAAATCTCTGCAAAAGCTCTCGTCACTTTCTTGTGGCGGTCATCAAAAGAACCTGCACATCCTACCCAAAAAAGAAATTCCGGCTGCTCCCCTGCTGCGGCGAATTCAGCCATCGTTTTAATCGTCTCCATTATTTCTTCTGTTGTTCCCGCATTTGCGTAACCGTTAATCGACTGCCATCTTCACTCCAGCCTGGAGGCCCAAAAATATAGCCTATTACACCTTTCAAACTTTTGGCGTTGGCCACATCTTTGACCATCTGCACCCATTCATAAAAGGCAATTTTCGCTGGATTATAGCTCTCAATTTGTTTCGTCAGTCCATAAGAAGGCCGCTGATTTTCTGTAACAAAGGAGCCAAACATCCGATCCCAAATAATCAATACCCCTGCGTAATTCGTATCTAAATAATCTAAATCCGTCCCGTGGTGCACGCGGTGGTGCGACGGCGTATTCAAGATATATTCAAACCAACGCGGCATCTTGTTAATCAATTCCGTGTGAATCCAATATTGGTACAACAAACTGGTTTGTTGGAAGAACATCACGATAAAAGGATGAACCCCGATCAATGGAAGCCAAAGCCAGAATACGAAACCGCCTGATAAATTTCCCGTCCAAGTTTGTCGCAGAGCCGCCGCTAAATTATACTTAGGTGATGAATGATGCACCATGTGTGAAGCCCAGTAAAAACGAATCTCATGTGAGATGCGGTGCACCCAATAATAGGTTAAATCCTCCCCGAAAAAGGCGAGCACCCAAACGGGCCATGTTTGGCCTAAATCAAACAATTTCCAGTTGTTGTAGACATAAAAAGAGGCCCCCAAGGTGATCGCTTTCGTCAAAAAACCAACTCCTAAATTACCTAAACCTAAGCCGATGGACGTCATCGAATCTTTGGCCTCCACGAAATCCCGGTTCATCTTGTAAACGATGTAGGATTCCATTATGACCGTGAATAGGAAAAATGGAACAGCATATAAAATTAAAGCAGGACCCATATTAGTTTAGTTTAACCACATTTCGTAAAAACAATTCAGATGACGCAATCGGTTTATCTGTCAATTTGCCTAATAAATTTGACGTTATCACATGATTGCCAGAATTAGGAAAAGCCTCTGACTTTTTCAAACCAACTGGCGTACCTAATTGTTCAAACATCACTTTCATCGCATCCACCGAAACCACCATATCCTGATGCGTTTCATCCTTGTAATAATAACCCATAAATACAGGAATTTTCACTTTCTCAAAAACCTCCTTAGTCATCGCATGAGTTAACAAATTTTGAACCGCAACAACCCCCTCTAATCGATAATGCAAACTCCAATTCTCCGCATGGCCTTTCGCCATCACCGGAATATCGCGGTAATCACTTCCTGTTATCAAATGGGCCATTTGCAATCCCCATGGATTATCTAATAAGGTTGCATTCGGGTCTTTAATGGCAATGCAAGGCCCATAGAGCATCAAAGCCTTAATTTCTGGGTGATTAGCTGCTAAAACAAGCGACATCGCTCCTCCAAAAGAGGTCCCTAAAACCACCACTTCATCGCCTAATTTCTTGGCGATGGCATAGTAATTTTCCACACTTTGATAATATTCGTCCGCCGTAACCGTGGCGTAAGTTGAATCAGAATCTGGCACACCGTGACCTGCCACGCGTGCTAGTAATAAATTTGCCCCAAATTTCTTCGCCACCTCACGGTGCAAAGGATCACCTTCCATGGGAGAGGCAGAGAAACCGTGCACGTACATAAAGACGATTTTGGTCTTCTTAGGCTGCGCTGAATCCGCCCAAATAATGCTTGCCTCATTCCCCGGCTTCAGCACCGTCTTCGACTCTTTCGAGGCAATATAGGCCGGCAAGGCTTGGGCTGAATCCGGAATATCCGTCCAGCTCGCTTGCCCAGCTAAAACCGGCGCATCCGGTTTAGGTCCTAAAAAGTAGGCGGCCACTAACACCACTAAAATCAATGCTATTTTTTTCATATCTATTCTTTTGCCCAATTCAAACGATCGGCAGGGTTAAATTTCCACGGACTTTGGTTTGTTTCCACATTCGCAAACATCGCATTCCAAGCGCCCGGCGCATCTGAAAGCTCCATAATCTGGAAGCGACGCATCTCTAAGATGATACTCAACGGAGAAAGCTCCATCGGACAAGCCTCCACACAGGCCTGACAAGAAGTACATGCCCGCAACTCTTCGGCAGAAATTCGATCAAATAAAGACTTACCATCATCCACGAAAGTTCCTTTATTTGCTTTCAAAATACCCCCCACTTCTTCTAAACGATCCCGGGTATCCATCATAATCTTCCGAGGAGAGAGGGCGCGACCCGTTTGATTTGCCGGACATTGCTCCGTGCAACGACCACATTCCGTACACGAATAGGCATCTAAGGCATTCTTCCAGGTTAAATCCATCACGTCTTTGGCACCAAACTTCGCGTTCGTTACTGGCTGCTCTTCCACTGGTTGACCCAGCATCAATTTGACCTCATGCTGGGTAAACCAGTGGAAGAGCAGCCAGTAACGAACACTGGTTGACCCAGCATCAATTTGACCTCATGCGTAACCGCTGGCATCGCAGACATCTTCGCAGAGGATTCCAGGCTGGAGAAATACGCGGACGGAAAGGCAAAAAAGATGTGTAAATGTTTTGAATACGTCACATAAAGAGCAAAAGCTAAAATTCCGCAGATGTGAAACCACCAAGCGGCCCGTTCTAAAACCTGGAGAGCCTCCGTAGATAATGTCGATAAAAATCCGGTAAATTGACCCGAGATAATAAAGGATCCCACCGTCTGATAATGTTCCACACCTCTGGATTGTAAGACGGCATCTGTTCCGTTCATGGTCCACAAGGCTACCATCAAAACGACCTCAATGAGTAAAATTTGGTAGGCATCCTTCACTGGAAAACCTGTTAATTCTTTGTGATTTGATGCTTGTAAACGACTTGCGCGAAATACCCCTCGACGGAGAAAAAAGAACAAACAGGCTACAAAAACACCCCCCGCTAAGAGCTCAAAAAAGTTCATTAAACCGGTATAGAAACTCCCTAAAAAAGGAGCGAAAAGGCGGTGTGTTCCTAAAATACCATCCAATACAATCTCTAAAACTTCGATATTGATTAAAACAAATCCGATGTAGAGCAGGAAGTGAAAAAAGCCAACTAGGGGCTTAGTAAACATCTTCTTTTGGCCGAAAGCCAAGAGCGCCATTCGCTTAAATCGCTCAGAAGGATGATCGCTTAATTCTACTGGACGAGCTAAACGAATGGTTTGAATAATGAGCGCGAATCGCTGATAAATCAAGTAGGACATACCCCCTAAAAGGGCAATAAATGCGAGTTGAGGCAGATAATTCATCGTTGATGTAGAAAGTACATAAATGTAATAAAAATTCTACGATAATTCTTTTTTCAAAAAGCGTCCCGTATGACTATTTTTTTCTTTTGCAATCTGCTCTGGTGTTCCGCTAGCGAGTAATTGTCCCCCGGCATTTCCACCCTCAGGACCCATGTCGATTATATAGTCGGCCACTTTGATCACGTCCATATTGTGTTCGATAATCAACACCGTATTTCCCTTATCCACTAGTTTTTGCAATACATCTAAAAGCAGCCTCACATCTTGAAAGTGCAATCCAGTCGTAGGTTCATCTAAAACATATAATGTTTTTCCGGTATCCTTCTTAGATAATTCTTCTGCTAATTTAACACGCTGCGCTTCTCCTCCTGAAAGTGTGGTGGCATGTTGCCCTAAGGTAATGTAGCCTAAACCTACTTCTGCCAAAGTCTGCACCCGGCGGAAAATACGCGGTTGGTTTTCGAAGAATTCCAAGGCCTGCTCCACCGTCATATCCAGCACATCGGAGATTGATTTACCTTTGAAACGAACTTCCAAGGTCTCGCGGTTAAAGCGCTTTCCTTTACAGGTCTCGCATTCCACTAACACATCCGGCAAGAACTCCATTTCAATCTTCTTGCGACCCGCTCCCTCACAACCCTCACAACGGCCACCTTTCACATTAAAACTAAATCGTCCCGCCTTGTATCCGCGGATTTTTGATTCTGGTAATTCACAATACAGCGTACGAATGTCACTGTACATATTCGTATAAGTAGCAGGATTAGAACGAGGGGTACGGCCGATGGGACTTTGGTCCACCTCGATTACTTTATCAATATTTTCTAAGCCCGTAATTACTTTATGCGGCATCGCATCTCGCTTCGTGCGATCGAAATGCTGCTTCAATTTCAACACCAAAGTATCGTGTATCAAAGTAGATTTACCAGACCCAGAAACACCCGTCACTACCGTCAATGTACCTAATGGCAATTTCACCGATACATTCTTTAAATTATTCCCAGTTGCCCCCTTCAATTCGATGCTTAATCCATTGCCTTTTCGACGAACAGCAGGAATTGCTATCTCTAGCGCTCCGTTTAAATAAGCCGCCGTAGGCGTCTTCAATTTCAAAAACTCAGCTGGCGTACCTGAACCCACCACATTTCCGCCGTGACGTCCAGCGCCTGGACCGATATCCAAAATATAATCCGACTCCAGCATCATATCCTTGTCGTGTTCTACGACTAGCACCGAATTACCTAAGTCCCTTAAATCTTTTAAGGCTTGAATTAATTTCTCGTTATCTCGCTGGTGCAAACCGATACTCGGTTCGTCCATGATGTATAAAACGCCCACGAGTTGCGTTCCTATCTGGGTCGCTAAGCGAATCCGCTGCGCCTCTCCACCCGAAAGACTTTTCATCGGTCGGTCCAGTGTTAAATAGGTCAATCCGATTTGGGTTAAAAAGCCCACCCGTTTTCTAATCTCTTTCAAGACCTCTACTCCGATCTGCTGCTGGCGATCGCTCATCCGTGTTTCCACATCAGAGAACCAGGCCTCCAGTTCGGTGATATCCATTTGGGCTAATTGCCCGATGTGTTTATCCGCGATACGGAAGTGCAAGGATTCTTTCTTCAAGCGGTAGCCCTCGCATTCCGGGCATTTTTTGATGATCATAAAATCCTTTAACCAGTCTTGTGTCTTGTCAGAACCTGACTCTTGCTGGCGCTTCAAGAAATTAACAATGCCATCATATTTCGTATTCCATTCGGTTCCCTCGTATTTCTTCGATGGCACTGCAACAGGCGCATCAGAACCATACAACATTAATTCCACGGCCTCCGCTGGGAACTTCGCGATAGGGGTAGAAAGGCCCACTTTAAAGGGCTTCAAAAGCACCTCTAATTGCTTGAATATCCACAACTCCCGGTATTCCCCTATCGGTGCAATAGCCCCGCGAATAATACTCAAAGAACGATCTGGAATCACCGAATCTTCCGTAATCTCTTCCACCACGCCCAGGCCATTGCAACAAGGGCAAGCGCCATACGGGCTATTAAACGAGAAGGTATTCGGGGCTGGTTCATCATAAGACAAACCCGTCGCCGGATCCATTAAGGTTGAAGAGAAGTAATGTAATTTATTCTTGGCATCTAGCACATAGACTTGTCCTTTGCCTTGGTTCATGGCCGTTTGTAGGCTTTGGGATAAACGCAAACGTTCGTCTTCTCCTACTACTAAACGATCCACGACTATTTCAATATCGTGTACTTTAAAACGATCGACCTGCATCTTCGGTTCGATGTCAAAAATCTCTCCATCAATCCGCACCTTCGTATAACCCCACTTAGCAATCTGCACAAATAACTCCCGGTAATGTCCTTTACGGCCTTTGACTACGGGCGCGAGTAACACCACTTTCCCTTTGTTGAATTGGGTTAATAAGGTCTCGATGATTTGATCGACCGACTGCTTCACCATTTTCTCGCCTGACAAGTAAGAAAAGGCCTCCCCAGCACGCGCATAAAGTAGACGCAAGAAATCATAAATTTCTGTGGTCGTTCCTACCGTAGAACGCGGATTTTTAGAGGTCGTCTTTTGTTCGATTGAAATGACGGGAGAGAGCCCTTCGATCTTGTCTACGTCTGGACGTTCCATGTTTCCTAGGAAAGAACGAGCATAGGCGGAGAAGGATTCCATGTAACGTCTTTGGCCCTCTGCATATATCGTATCAAAGGCTAAAGACGATTTTCCCGACCCCGAAATACCTGTCACCACTACGAGCTGGTTGCGCGGAATGGATACGTCTATATTCTTTAAATTATGCTCGCGTGCACCCAGCACTTGAATGTGGGAAAATCCGGTAGAATCAGACGCGTTTGAAGCCATAGGTTGGGAATCGATCGATCCACAAAGGTACAAAAAAAGAGGCTGCCCTTAAAGGGTCAGACTCAAACTAATTTTAATAGCGTTACATACTCTTGCACAGTTGAGGGAAAACAGCCAAATACTGTCAAGAAATTTGAAAATCTGGTGTCTATTTTTTCCAAATTAGGTACTCGAATTAAAACAATAAATGGATGATTTCGTTAGTACAAAACATTTAAGTAGTAGCTTTGTCTATAAATTTAACCAATGAGAGCACTCTTCATTTTGTCCCTATTCCTGTTTAGTGCTTGCGCGAGCAATCAAAAGATGTATGTCTTGTCCGCTCGTTTTAAGGATTCCCCTCAACCTAGTGCAGGTGATTATGCAGATCCGAATTCCTGGTCAGCCTTGCCCTCTCGCTATGACGCAGCAGATTTAGTCCCGCGCAAGTCCTCTTTGAAGGATAATCAGGCTGAATCCAAAGCCGATGTCTTCTTTATTCATCCCACCATATTTACCTATAAACCAGAAAACGAATACGTTTGGAATGCGTCTATGTCAGATGTAGCTTTAAATAGCAGCACAGACAGCTCGACCATCTTAAATCAAGCCACTGCATTTAATGCAGCAGGCCGAGTTTTTGCCCCGCGCTATCGTCAGGCACATTACCATGCTTTTGTCACCGAATTCAAAGAGGACAAAGAAGCTGCATTAGATGTAGCTTATTCTGATGTTAAAAGAGCTTTTGAGTATTATTTGGCCAAAGAAAACAAGGGTCGTCCTATCATCATTGCAGGTCACAGCCAAGGTACCGTTCACGCCACAAGATTATTAAAAGAATACTTTGATGGAAAAGAATTAGGCAAGCAACTGGTGGCAGCCTACATCATTGGAATTGCGACTCCTAAAAATACATTTACCCAAATACCTGTTTGCACAAGCCCGAATCAAACAGGTTGCTTTATTGCCTATACCACCTTTTTACAAGGCTATTTACCGCCATGGCATCCAGGCACGGTGACGGAGTTAGCTTCGGTAAATCCTTTGACTTGGTCAACTGATGAAAATTTTGCGTCGAAAGAAAAGAACATAGGGGGAGTTTCCTATGGATTCAAATACGTAAAAGAATTTGCAGATGCTCAAAACCATCTAGGTGTCTTGTGGACGAACATACCTTATGTGCCTGGTCGTTCTTTTGTCAAATTGAAAAACTGGCACAAAGCGGACATCAATTTATACTACCAAAATATTAGAGAAAACGCTGTATTGCGTGTAAATACGTTCCTCAGCCAAAAATAAGTATATGCCTAACTGCCTCGTAATTATGGCGGGCGGAATCGGAACCCGGTTTTGGCCCATCTCCAGAAGTAATTATCCTAAACAATTCCACGACGTTTTAGGCGTTGGAAAAACGATGCTGCAACAAACCGCAGAACGTTTTGATGGAATTGTAGCGAAAGAAAATATCTATGTCGTAACCAGCGAAGAATTCGCAGGTATCGTTCAAGAACAACTCCCTTTTCTTAGCCCGGATCAGATTTTAAAAGAACCTCAGCGCAAAAATACCGCTCCTTGCATCGCCTATGCTGCCTATAAGATTAGCAAAAAGCACCCGAAAGCAAAGCTAATTGTAGCCCCAGCCGATCATGTAATCTTAAAAGAAGAGGCATTTAAAGCCCGTATTCAGGAAGCCATTGAGGTAGCTAAAAATGAACCCGTATTAGTGACTTTAGGGATTGTTCCTACGCGCCCTGATACAGGTTATGGGTATATTCAATACCATGACTCCGCAGAGGCGGCAAAAACGGTAAAAACATTTACGGAGAAGCCTAACGTAGAATTAGCCGAGGCTTTTTTAGAAAGTGGCGACTATGTATGGAACGCAGGAATTTTCGTTTTCTCGATTCCCACCTTCAAACACGAACTAACCAAACATCTTTCTCGACTTGCTGAGCAATTCGAAGAAGGAAGAGCCTTTTATTACACCGAAGAAGAGCCTGGATTTATCAAAAAGGTCTATGCCGTCTGCAAGAGCATCTCAATGGATAATGGGGTAATGGAAAAAGCACGTGATGTAAAAGTGATCTTGGCGGATATCGGCTGGTCGGATTTAGGCACTTGGAAATCTTTGCATGAGATCAATGAAAAAGATGATCAATTAAATGCAGTCGATGCGAACGCCATGTTATACCAAACAAAGGATTGCATCATTAAAGCTCCTAAAGATAAATTAGTGGTGATTCACGGCTTATCGAATTACATCGTAGCTGAACACGGAAATGTATTAATGATTTGCCCTAAAGACCAGGAGCAACAAGTGAAACAATTCGTGGAAGATGCGACAAAGCTAGATACTAGCTTCAGTTAAGATTCAATCATTTCAATTAAGGTATTGAAATCTCCAACTAGTTGAATTCTTGCCGGAATAGGTTCGGGAGAGTGCAATACATTGTAACCTGTCAATAATATTTGGGAATCTGGAAGATGCTTATCTAATTCTGCCACATAAGCAGGCAATACATCCTGTGATGGTTCGGTTGTAAATACACTGAAGACATAATCAGGTTGATGTATTTCGTAGGCCAAACATAATTCATCAAATGGCAGAGATTGACCTAAGTATACCGCTGAGTGCTGGCGAGCGCGGATTAAGTAACTTGCAAAAAGCAATCCAATTTCATGCATTTCACCTTCTGGCAGATACAATAAAAATTTCTTTGCATTGGCTTTCGGTTTTGCCATTTGAGAATCAATGGCAGCTATAA
>JBIILT010000126.1:0-5118 GCA_044338355.1 Aquirufa sp. | reverse complement strand
TTTAAGAGGCCAAACTACCATCGAAGAAGTGGAAAAAGGAATATCCTCCTATTTACCTATTTATGCTATTTGGGCTGCCATTGTCAGCTTTTTGTTCCCGCTTATATTCCAATTTAACTAAATATAATTGATATGAAAAAGTTAGCATTCTTCTTTGTTTTGGCCTCATTTTTAGCCTCAGCCCAAACGAAACCAGCTGGGAAGTTAGACCCCGCAAAACCCGTTTTAGTGCTAGATGCTTCTTGTGGGACGTGTAATTTTGGGATGCCTGGTAAGGAATGTTACCTATCGGTTAAATACGAAGGCAAGGTTCATGCGGTAGAAGGCACTGGATTAGATGATCATGGAGATGCGCATGAGGATAAGGGATTTTGCATGGCGGTGCGCAAGGCCAAAGTCCAGGGCAGCTTAAAAGGCGATAAATTCGTCGTAACGTATTTCGAGCTTTTAAAGCCTTAAGCCACAATATATTTCCGACCGATTCCGAATAAAATGGTGTTCGCAATTACCGCACATCCTACGATGATGATGGCCATCGTGAACGGGGTTCCATCGAATAAAAGCCCTACTAAGGTCGCACAAACTGCACCCCAAGCCATTTGAATCGAACCTAACATCGCGGAAGCAGTACCTGCACCACGGTGGAAGGGGCGCAAGGCCAGCGTCGCCACATTAGGGAAATTGAATCCTTGGCAACCCATGATCAGGAATAAAAGTCCAATGTTTAGTTCCATTGTTAGCAGCTCAAACTTCGCTAAAATGGACAATAAAACCCCTAAGAGTAACTGCGTGGGTAGAGTCACTTTCAAAATTTGTAGGCTAGAATACTTCCTTAAAACCACCCGGTTTAATTGACTCGCAGAGATAATTCCGGAGGCCACAATCGCAAAAATGAATCCGAATTTCGACTCATTCACCCCGTAATAAGTCAAAAAGGTCAATGGTGCTCCGCCTACATAAGTGAAAATACTACCGGCCCCTATGGCGCCTGTGAAGGCAAAAACTAAATATTCTTTTTCTTTGAAAAGGGATTTATAGGCCTTGACTACCGTGTTAATGCGAAATGGCCCACCGTGTTCCCGATTTGTCTTTTCAGGCAACCAAGATTTGATCAAGAAAATGATCACAGTGAGGATGAAAGCTAAGACTAAAAAGATGGCTTTCCAGCTTGCAATCGTTAACAATAAGCTACCTAAGGACGGTGCTAAAATAGGAGAAACTCCAAGGATTAAAATCATCAAAGACATGACTTTAGGTCTTTCTTTTTCTTCGAATGTTTCTCGAATGACCGCATTAGGGGCCACCATTCCGACGCTACCTCCTAGTGCTTGAAATAAACGACAAACAATTAACATTTCGACTGAAGTCGAGAAGGCACAAGCAATCGAACTGAGTACATAGAGGGATAAACCTATGTAGAGTACATTTTTCCGCCCGAAATGATCAAGCAGTGGGCCACTCATTAATTGGCCTAAACAAATCCCGAAAAAGAAGCTGGAAAGTGTGTAGCCCATCTCTTCTTGTGAGCAGTGTAAAACCGCAGCGATATTTTTAAATGCGGGTAAATACATGTCGATGGACAAAGGTCCAATCGCAGACAAGATTCCAAGAATTAAGATAATTTTCGTGCGGTTCGCAGAAGTAGGCATTATAGAGGGGTATTTTTAGAAGACGCAAAGGTACGCCCAATATTCCTAAATTAATACCCCGGCGCTTGCCTGTAAAGCATAGATTGTCTTAAAGAGATAGGCTTTTAGCTCAGTTAGTTTTTCGGCGGCCTCCATCGCTTTGGTCTCCCGACTGTTAATTAAAAACAAGGATGATTCTCCTTGTTCAAACCGGGATTCCTCGGCCTTTACTAAGGCTTGGTAGTTTAAAACAGCTTTCTGTTGTGTGTCAATTTGTTTTTTCAGGGCCTCTACTTCGTTATAATAGGAGCTCACTTTCACTTGAATCTGTTGTCTTTTTTGGGCTAGATTAAGCGACTCTTCTTGGATTTTGAGTTTAGCTAGTTGGTAATCTGCTCTCCCCTGAGACAAGCGAAGTGGCATGGCAAACTTGATACCGTATTGATAATTATTATCAAATAGGGGCCGCACTTCTACATTCGGGGTAAGGCCCTTAGATAAGGCATTGTAGGTCACATCTAGTTTAGGCAACAAGCTTTGGAATTTCAACTTTTTCTCTACTTGAAGTCCTTCAATCTTGAATTGATACGCACTTAAATCCGGGTGATTTGCATAGGCCTTTTCCAAAAGCGAACCTAGGTCTAGGTCAAAGTCTGCCAACCAAGCGAATTCATTAACCACCTCTGCTGGTTGCACCTCTGCAGATAACTCTTGCGGGATATTATTCTCTTGCCATAAATAAACAGATAAGGAGAGGCGAGAATTTTCCCGTTCCACCCATTTAGCTTGGTATAGATTATCAAAATATTGTAGCTGAGTAATTGCCTCTACCGTATCTATAGCAGGTCTTTCTCCTAGCTCCACACTTTGTTTCACGAAGGAAACGCGGGCAGCTGCGATTTGTAAATTTTGATCTACAATTTTTAAAACGCGCACACTTTTTACCCAATTCCAATAGGAAGCCATGGCTTCTGAAAACAGGCCATTGAGAATACTTCTCTGCTCTTGAAGGGCCATCTTATTTATCAGCTTAGCTTGCTGAAGGCTGGCCCGGCGCTGGTCCAGTAGTAAGTTCTTCGCTAACGGAACAGTAATTCCGATGTAGCTGGTTTCACCTAATGTTTCATTCGAATTAAGGCGCGATCCTTGTAAATTTTCCATTCCAGAACGCAGTTCAATACCATACCAAGTGGGAATGCTAAGCTCTGGAGCGTGGGAGGTATAATAATTTTTCCCGTCAAATGTTTTCTGTGTGCTATAATGGCTTAGAATTGGATCAAAGCCTCCTCTAGCCTGTAAGATTTGTGCCTCTGATTTCTGCACACCAATCCCAGCCTGCTTTGCAATTGGATGGTACGTTTGCACGATTTTCAGAAACGCTTCAGGATATAAAACGGGCGTTTGGGCGAAGCTGGCAATACTTATAAACAAGAAAGCAATCAGACTATTTTTCATCCTTTTCTACCGTGTAAAAATCGGCAGGGAAGCCGTTAATATTTCGCCATAGTTCGTACCAAAGTGGCACATCATTTAACAAGGCAATTCCTTGAGCACCCGCACCCATTTTGATTTGCTTAGGCCATTTTTTGTCTTTCGGATCTTCCACCACAATTACCCGGAACATCCCTTTATCATCGATGTTATTTTCTACCGCTCGGATCTTGCCAGGGAAGGTTCCAAAACTCTGATCTGGCCATCCTCCAGCAAAAATAATCGCTGGGAAACCATCAAAAATGAATCGTACGTTTTGTCCAGGAACAACGAGGGGTAAATCTACGGGTCTTACATACATTTCCACGGCATAGTCAGTATTTTTCGGAACGATGGTTAATAATTCCTCTCCATCTTTAAGCAGTTCCCCAATACCCGCTTTTTTCGCGTTTATTATCTGGCCATTCTGAGGGGCTAAGATATAGTACATCCCATCTCGAATGGTATAACTCGCAACTTGATTTTCTAATTTAGCGATATCCCCTTTTCCAGTCTCAATCATCCCCAAGCTTTGGAATTTTTCTTGCTCCGCTTTGTTCATTTTTTCACTGTACTCTTGATCCACACCTCGCAGTTCAATTTTCGTATTTTGAATTTCTTGAAGTGTTTGATTTACCTTGTTTTCTGAAATGGTTTTCTTTGCCAAAGAGTTCTGCATCGCTGCATTTCTTTGCTGAAATTGCGTCTGCGAAATCAAGCCTTTTTTATACATTTCTTGGTTCCGCTCGAATTGGTCCTTGACTAAGTTATATTCGTTAGTAGCGGCCTCTAATTCGGATTTTTCACCCGTTAACTCTTGCTGCAATTGCGTTATTTTGTTTTTTAACTGATCTTGCTTTAGGGTCTTCGAAGTTCGTAAATTACTAATTTGATCTTCTGTTGCTTCCACCTTTTGTTCATAATAGGTAACAGTCCCCTTTTTTGCATTTACCTGTTCTTGTGTTCTAAGAATTAATTTAGGGTCTAAATATTCCGCCTTGATTTCGGATATTTTAGCTAAGGTATCCCCTTGTTGAACGAAGTCCCCTTCCTTTACCCACCAACGATTAATTTTACCAGCGATAGGGCTATAAATCTTTTGGGGCTTTTGTTCTTGGAAAAGACTCGTAATCTGTCCTTTCGAACGGATATTTTGCGTCCAAGGCAGGAAAAGTATACCTACAATAATGAGGCCTAATCCGATTAACCAAGGTCTCGTAGCTGGCCCTTTCCCGCGCAGGTAAATCTGATTAAATGACTTAAACTTTTCCATGATCGAAGACCAATTTTTTATTGAATCCTATAGACTCGTTAGTAGAAATGATAACAGTTGCGTCTGATTTTTTCAATAAGTAATCACGCAAATTCTCAGCTAAAGTTGCATTCAATCCATTCCATGGATTTTCTAACAAAAGCAAACGTTTATCGCCGCATAGTGCGCGAAGTAAAAGAATCTTTTTAATGATCGTTTGTGGCGTTCTCTTACCCAGTGGCTCGATCTCCGTATCAAAACCTTGTGGGAAATGATTCAGGAAATCAGCGAATCCTAAATTAGTAGCCGTTTCTAAAATGAGGGATGGATTGACGTCTTTATTACCTAAGCTAATGTTTTCCCAAACTGTACCATCAAATATCTCTTGCGCTTGAAGTAAAATGCCCGTTTGCTTGCGTAGACTAGCTAAATTGTAGTTTTTTATCGGGACTTTGTTAATTAATAAAGTTCCTTTAAAGTCAGGGTAGTTACCCGTTAAAATCCGCATGAAGATGGATTTCCCCGAACCTCCCGGGCCCGTTATTTGGATTTTATCGCCTGCGTCAATATGTAGATTTAAGGAATCCAATACGGGTTTACCTGTCTCAAATTCAAAACTAAAGTTTTTCATTTCGATTTCTAATCCCACCCGTGTTTTAAGCTCTAAATCACCACTGCTGTCTATTGGACTATCGGTAACGGTGCCTAATTTTTCTAAACCGGTAATGACATCGTAGGCGCTATCTAAGCTAATAATCAATTTTTCTA
>JBIILT010000289.1:0-5158 GCA_044338355.1 Aquirufa sp. | reverse complement strand
GATATATCGGATACCATACAAAATAAAGGAAGTGTTATAGGCGGCTATAAATAAATACTGTTGTTTTAGCGTGAGAAACAGGTAGCCATGTATGTCTTTGTTTGCCAAAGTCTCATTAAAATAATCCAACCTACTTTGAAAGGGTAGAACATAGTAAGGAAGTAGATTAATTAAGAAAATCAGCGAGGGGATTGATAGCAACAATAAGTATTTATCCCAAACAATGGACCCCTTCATGATGCTCTTCAGGTAGTATAAAAAGAAGGGTCCTTGAAGAACAATTAGTGGCTCTAAATGATACACTAAAGAAAAAATAGTGGGATCATTAGTCGAATTGAGTACAAGCAGAGCGTACTGCGTCAAGGCTTTATCTAGGATGATAAATAGCAAATAAAGAACTCCTTTGTTTTGGCCATAGTGATTAACCAAAAAAATAAAGGATACAATAATTACAAGAATGAGCGAGGTATGTAACATATCTTTAGAACCTTTAGATTTCCAAATTCTCTTTAATCCAATCAATAGGGGTTGTGCCGTGTTCCTCCTTAAAGATCTTATAAAAAATCGATTTACTCTTAAATCCTGACATCTCCGCAATACCTTCAATAGAGGTGGTTAGATGGGTTTCAGCACGTAATAAGTCCGTCGCATATTCAATTCTTAACTTGTTGCGGTAGGTAGGAAAAGCCACCTTTAGTTGTTTGTTAAAACAGGTGGCCACCCGATTGTGCGGGATATTCAGCGCTTGAGAAATATCGTGCAAAGAGAACGACGTTTTTATATACGGTTTTTCCATTTCTATATAGGAAATGATACGTTCAAAATCCCTTGATTTTTCGAAGGAGTCTTCCTCAGAGAATTTGGCCTTCTCATTCACGACCCTTTTCCAAGTAAGGACAATATTTTCCAAAAAAGACAAGGGATCCTTCTCGTTATATAACCAACTGGGAATGACAAAGAAACTTAGAGGAAGCAGTAGGGTCAGAAAAAATAAGGATTGATTCCCAAAGACATCGGGATTTACAAATTCAACTTTCCCTAGCTGTTCTGATTTCGAAGACAACAAAAAAAGCACCAAAAGATTAGGAATGACATTGATAGGGACAATCACTAAAATACGATTAATCAACACACTAATTTTCTTTTTAAGGTAGGTCCCATTCCCCGCTTTCGCTTTGCTTAAATATCGAAGGCCATAAATGAGGCATCCTAAAGTAAAGATCATTATGAAAGATTGTTGATAATATACTGGTAGAAATAAGTGGGCTAAAGGTGGGCGGTTCACACTCGCCAGTCTGAAGTAGGCTACCTTACTTTCAAATGGAATAGCAAAATAAGGCATTAAATTGATGAAACATAAAAGGGCAGGAATGGACAACATTGAAAGCTTTCTGTCCCAAACGAATTCCCCTTTCACCATACTCCTAAAATAGTAGATAATGAAGGGCCCTATCAGCACTCTAAGCGGATCAATATGGGCAACTAAGGTGGCTAATACTAATGGATCCCTAGAGGTATTGAGCACGAGTAAGATCGTTTGACCAAGTCCAAAGGAGATGATTATCAAGACTAAATAGATGATGCCTTTGTTTTGATGCCAGTGATTAAACAACAACAAAAGTGATACGATAATTACGAGTACTAGCGAAGTGTATAACATAAAATAACGCTTTAGAACAACGAGATAATATTAGTTCAAAAATGTGATTAATGAACTATGCCGCTTTTCGTCTGTTGTTCAAAAACTATTTTTATGAACAACTAAAACTGAACTTTGGGCTAAACAGCGTTTTCTTAGGATAATTTTTGTGTCCAAATACACAGAAAATGTTTCTCAGATTCGCGTTTCTTTCGTTGTTCTCCTTGGTGGGCTTTGCTCAATCACCCGTGAAGATCGCCACCATGTCCTCCGGGATAGGTAGTTCGACCTATTTCCAGTCTGTTGGTCAGTCTTCGGTGGTATTGGGAACACAGAGTGCCGGATCGCGTGTCATTCGCCAGGGTTTCGTGCAGCCAACTTCTCGTTCGCTTCGCCGCTCGGTAGACCCAGGTACACTTGTTTCTGTAGAGGCTTTCCCTAATCCTTTCGTTTCTGAGCTTCACTTGAAACTCTCTCGTTCTAGCTCTTCTACTTCGAATGTGGAACTGTATTCCATCGATGGGCTACGGGTTTGGTCAGGAGAAATCGCTGCGAATCTCAGTGAAGTGAAGCTCCTTACTATCGATCGCCTGCCAGTGGGTAAATACATTTTACGTCTGGTTACAAACAATCAAGTCATCACAAAAAGTATCGTTAAACAATAACATATGAAAAGAATTCTACTGCTACTACTTATCAGCATTTCCTCCTTTGCTCAGAGCTACAAAGTCTCGGTAGGCTCGAACATTACTAATTACGAGTTCGCTAACTCGGCTGGAACGAATCCTATTTCTTTGCGATCAGAATCGGGTCTGGCCTTAGGCTTGTCTCGGGAATTCTCGCTTTCGAAAGTATTTGTTTTTGATCTAGGTCTTTCCTACAACCAGTTCAATGCCGTAGGGGATATTCAAAACATTCCACTCGCTTATTCCACTGACTTCATTGGTTTGTCTTTAGGTGTAGGACCTTCTCTTAATCTAGGCAAAGGGTTCTCTTTTAGTGCCAAGGCCGTGGCTTCCGCCTCCAGCATGGTGAAAGGAAATCAGTTCATTCAGAATCGCTATGTCGATCTGTTTGCTGATAAGCAGTTCAACTCGCTTCGCACGCTATACGGTTACAGCTTTGAGATCAATAAGCAGATCAATGAGCAGGTAGGTGTGTTTGCTAAATACCAGCACCTGGATTCCTACAACTTCGGTAGCTCTACTTTAAACTTTATCCCATCGACTTTCAGCATAGGCATTAGCCTTAGCAAATAACATTAACACGCTATCATCTTATGAAAAAGTATCTGTTCTCTCTGATTTTTTTATCGCTTTCTTATGTAGGTTTTGCCCAAAAAGGTATCTCCTACCAAGCGGTCATCTTAGATCCTAATCCTATTGAAGCCCCTGGTGTTGATATCAATGGTCAACCCTTTATTAATGGGGATGTGTGGGTGAAGTTTAGTATAAATGCTAATTCCTCTATGCAGTTCGAAGAAGTGCATAAAACAAAAACCGATGCCTATGGTCTGGTCAATTTGATGATCGGTTCTGTGTCTGCTACTTCATTTAATTCACTTGTGTGGGATAGCGCACAAAAGACCTTACAAGTACATGTCAGCTTTGATCAAGGAGGTTCTTACATAAAAGTCTCAGATCAAAAACTAACCTATAATCCCTACGCTCTTTATGCAGAAACAGCAAGTAAGTTAGGGGGTACACTTGCGATCACAGGTGGTGGAACAGGAGCTACTACGCTTGCTGATGCACGCGTTAATTTAGGTGTAGATAAAGTAGATAATACGCCCGATGCGGTTAAGCCTATTTCTGCTGCTATGCAAGCGGCGTTGGATTTAAAGGCGAATAAAGGAGATGTTCCTGCGGCTACTGCCACTATCACAGATGCAGATGCAACTACGAAAGGAAAGATTCAATTAGCCGGAGATTTAGCAGGAACGGCGGCGGCGCCTACCGTGCCGGGTTTAGCTTTAAAGGCAAATACATCGGATGTGACAACTGCCTTAGCATTAAAAGCAGATAACGCTTTTGTTGTTAGTCAAATAGCTTCAGCGACTATCGTTGATGCGGATGCAAACACGAAAGGTAAGATTCAATTAACCGGTGATTTAGGGGGAACGGCAGCGGCGCCTACTGTACCTGGTTTGGCATTAAAAGCAAATGCTTCTGAAGTAACAACGGCGTTAGCATTAAAGGCAAATACGTCAGATCTTAACACAGCTTTGGCAATAAAAGCAGATACGGCTTACGTTTTAACCAAAGTCGCAGCGGCAACTATCGCTGATGCAGATGCAAACACGAAAGGGAAGATTCAATTAGCGGGTGACTTAGGTGGAACGGCAGCGGCGCCTACTGTACCTGGTTTGGCATTAAAAGCGAATGCTTCTGAAGTAACAACGGCATTAGCGACTAAAGCAAATACGGCGGATATTACTTCTGCTTTGGCATTAAAAGCAAATAATTCTGATGTAACAACCGCCTTAGCAGCAAAAGCAGATAACTCTTTTGTGATTAGCCAAATAGCTTCAGCAACTATCGCTGATGCGGATGCAAATACAAAAGGTAAGATTCAATTAACTGGAGATTTAGGTGGAACGGCAGCGGCGCCCACGGTTCCTGGTTTAGCGTTAAAAGCAAACGCAACTGATTTAGTATCACTTACTTCCGATGTCAATACAAATACTGCCAGCATTACCGCGAATGCTTCATCTATTGCTGGAGAAACAACTAGAGCAACTGCAGCAGAACTAGTATTAACTAATAGTGTAATAGCAAATACAGCTAGCATTACGGCAAATATTGCGGCAATAGACTTAAAGGCTCCGATAGCTTCACCCACCTTTACCGGAACGCTTACTGCTCCAATCTACGCGACGACTCCGCAATTATTAACTTCAGGCTCTACTATTACTTGGAACCCTACGCAAGGATTAAATGCAAGCGTAACGTTAGATCAAAATAGTACTTTAAGTTTTTCTGCCACTCCTCCATCCGGTTCTTATGGAACCTTGGTGGTGACGCAAGATGGTTCAGGGGGAAGAACCTTAACCCTGCCCACTACAACTAACAAAGTATTGGGGTCGACCTCTACTACTAGTATTGCTTTATCAACTACAGCTGGAGCAAAAGACATCATTAACTTTTACTACGATGGAACTAACTGTTATTGGAATATTGGTCAAGGATATGGTAATGCACCAACTGCATCATTTACGTTAACAACAACAGGTACAGGTGCTGCTACTTTATCAGGCACTACTTTAAATATCCCATCTGTTTCATCTACAGTAAATTCTGGAAGTATCTCTGGAACCATAGCTGTGGCCAATGGAGGAACAGGAGCAACTACTTTAACTGGAATTATAAAAGGAACTGGAACTAGTGCGCTAACTGCGGCAGTGGCTGGTACCGATTATCAGGCTCCACTTACTTTAACTACAACAGGAACTGGGGCAGCTACTTTTTCAGGAACCTCTCTAAACATCCCAACTCCGTCCGATTATTCTTTACCGACCGC
>JBIILT010000124.1:0-5183 GCA_044338355.1 Aquirufa sp. | reverse complement strand
ATAAATTAATTGATACAGGGATTACCTTAGAAGCGATTTTATCCGATGCGCAAAAAGAGAGCGTAAAGAAAGTCTTCGAAGAAACCCTGAATGACAAACAAAAAGTAGTCGCCGTGGAAGCCATGTCACCCGATGAACTACCTGCCATCGTGACTCAAAATGAGTTCATGCGCAGAATGAGTGATATGTCGAAAACCGGTGGCGGTGGAATGGGAATGTTTGGAGCTATGCCCAATACCTACAACATCACCATCAACGCAAATCACCCATTGATTAATAAACTAGCTGATTTGAAAGACGAGAGCGAACAAAAAGCACTAGCGAAACAAATCTCAGACTTGGCTTTATTATCTCAAAATCTATTGACGGGGGCTGATTTGACAGCCTTCATAAAAAGAACGGTGGGAGGATTTTAATTAAAGTAAAAAGAGCCGCCTGCTTCGCAGGCGGCTCTTTTTTTATTGCTTTCTAACCATTAGCTTTTTTGTGGCGACTGGTTTCCCATCTACAAGCAGCTGGTACATATACAAACCACTATTTAATTCTCGTAAGGATATTTTAACAAAGCGGTCGTCTTTATCTAAGTCAATTTCTTTCACCACTTGCCCTAACACATTATAGATCGCAATTTTAACCTCTTGGTTATTTCCAGAAAACTGATAATCAACTTGGGCAAAATCAACAGCAGGATTTGGGTAAAGATGAGATACAAAGATGCGATCCCCTTGAAATAAATAGGGCTCATTTTTAAATCCAAACAAAGTAGCTAGGACTAAAATTAAAGTGATATGTCGCAATACTATTTTCATTCTCAAATCGTTGAGACGAAATTAGCACAAATTTAGCAGGCGCTATCCTTTTTAAGGTTTTTTAACAAGATCTTGATATTCAACTCGTTTCAAGATGGTTTGAAGATAGGGCTTTTCTGTAATACGCCAGCGAAAACCATCTAATTGTTGGAGATCCTCTTTCCATTCTTTGGGAGGAACAAACTTAGCCTCAGGCTTTGTGATAAAAGCAATTCTCTTTACCGTATTATCTTCAAAAAACAGATTCATCCGACTACATTCCACCCGATTTAATCCAGTGGTAGCCTTTTTGTCGTCGATAACATAATAGATACTCTCCCCATTCCCTTCTACATTGACACGATTCAATTTAGAATCTCCCTTAAAATGCACCCAAATCTTTCGGCCTTTAATCTGATTAAATTGATTTAATGAATCGATTGAAATCACAAATGACTTACCGCGCAAACGCATTTCCTTTAACTTTTGATTTCCCATAAACAAGGAAATAGAATCAGCTTGAGATTGTGAATCTTGAGTCCAAAGGATAGGCTTTTGATAAAAATGAATGATCGAGTCCCGAACATTATAACCTAGCGAATCACACTTACCTGATAAATCAGACTTATAAAGAAGAACATTTTTATAGGCATATAATTTTCGAATGGAATCCTTCTTAATATTAACAGAAACCAATGTATCTGCTGTCAAATACAACGTATCCTTTTCCATGATGTTTTGCATCCACGCATGACCATAGACCCTAGTGACTCCCGTTTTCCCAGAATAACGCCCATTATCTCCCTTTAAAATCACCTTTTCCTTTTGACTCAGAAATTCAACCTTTCCTTTTGCCACCCCAATTTGCGTAGGTGAATCATAAAATAAGGTATCAGCTGTCAAAATATATTCATCTGTTTTAGCAGTAGATCGACCTGTAAAATTCGAAACTTTCGAAACGGTATTATAAAAACCCCGACTTGTAAGTACCGTATCTTTCTTGGTTACAATCTCAGTTGGTGCAATAAAATAGGCTTCTTTAGAGGCTGTATTGTACTTTAAAGAATCTGCTTTTACCGTTCCTCCATCCGAATCAATCACCTTCACCTTTTCCTTAAAAAGGAAATTTTTAGTGACCGTATTATAAAATCCTTCTCGACTTGTTAAGGTAGATTTCTTGTCGATAATCTTGGCTCCAGAATGATAAATCGCCATTTTGGAATTTAAATCGTAGTCTAATTTTGGCGTATTTAATAGGATGGTGTGGTCGTCTAATTTCACTCGGCCAATGATATAAGCCTGACGCATATTCCCATTGTACAATGCGGTATCACCCGTAATGGTCACCGTATCTGCTTGAATAATTCGCACATGCCCGTAGGCTTCCACATTATTCGTAGTAGAATTCAAGACTGCTTGATCACAAGAAAGAGTAGTTGTTCCTTGCTGGAGAAGCACACGCCCTATTAAGGTTTTACGCATAATTAATTCCTGCTGCATTCCAATCAAGCTATCCGCCCGAATAACTTGCAATAATTGCCCCTGAGCCTGCATAAAGAGTGGCAAAGTCAGCAAAAAAACCAGGAAAATCCAACCTTTGTAACGCATCTTGAAATTGAATCGCTAATTTCGTAGCTCCATTGAACTCGCAATTTACCATTTTTATGCTGGAAGATTTTAACCATTTTGTCCAAAAAGAGAATTTATTCCAACCTGATCAGAAAATATTGATCGCCGTGAGTGGCGGAATCGACTCGATCGTGTTGAGTAAGCTATTTTCTTTGGCCAAATTTAACTTTGGAATTGCCCATGTTAACTTCAGCCTAAGGGGCGAAGAGTCTTTGGCGGACGAAGTTTTTGTAAAGAAGTTTGCTAAAACACTCAAAGTCCCTTACCACACCATCTGCTTTGACACGAACGCTTTCGCAGCACAGGAAAAGATCTCCACCCAAATGGCCGCACGCATTTTACGCTACCAATGGTTTGAAGAAATCCGAGTGAAAGAGGGTTACGATTATATTGCCACCGGACATCATCAATTAGATAGCGCCGAAACGATGCTCATTAACCTGGTACGTGGATCAGGTATCGCAGGATTCCATGGAATACCCATTAAATCAGGAAATCTGATTCGACCTCTTTCTTTTGCTAGTCAAGAAACTATTTTTGATTTTGTCGTTGCGAACAAACTGGCCTGGCGTGAAGATTCCTCCAATGAATCGACAAAATACCAACGCAACTTCATTCGCCACGAAATTATGCCCAAGTTCCAGGAACTAAATGCAAATTTCGAACAAACCTTATCTGCTACCAGCCAAAAGATCAAAGGAATAGAAGCCTGGATGCAAGCCGAGTTAGAAACCTTTCTTAGCGAATCTTGTTCCATTGATTCTGCCGGAAATGCAACAATTAAAATACCCTCTGTTTCAGCAAAACATACGGTTTTATTAACTGAACTCTTATTACGCTATCATTTCAATGCATCCTCTATTGAAGCCATCATACAAACAGAAAAAGTGGGTGCCATTTTCGAATCCCCAAGCCACAGTTTGAACATAGACCGCAGTCAATGGATTGTATCATTGAAAAGCCAAGCCGACTACAAACCCATCGTTATTTCTGAGGAAGATGAGGTAATTACTATTGGCAATCAAGAATTACACATTTTCATCGAAGAGAAAACCGCAGACTGGAAAGCGATTACAGATCCAAATGTAGCCTGTCTAGATGCAGACACGCTAGACTTCCCACTTGAAATCCGAAAAGTGCAGGAAGGAGATTGGTTTTGTCCACTAGGGATGAATCAGAAAAAGTTAATCTCTGATTTTCTGACAGATAAAAAAGTGCCTTTGGCCATCAAAAAGAACACCCAAATCCTATTAAGCAAAGGTTCTGTTGCTTGGATTCTGGGACAACGAATTGATAACCGAAATAAGGTGACGGATAAGACGGAATTGGTAGCGGTGTTTGAATTAAAAAGCTCCGCTTTTTAATTCAACAGAGTAGAGATAATAGAGTAAAGAGTAGAGATAAAAAGCATCTATAATCTATACTCTCTTATCTCTTATCTATTTTCTACTTGCGACTGACCACTGTCGACTAGCGACTGATTAATAAAATAAGAAAGGGCTCGAATGAGCCCTTTCTTATTTTATTAATCTGCGATAGGCCTCCGTTCTTATCGGATCCAACGTACTTAAATACGTAAATGCTTGTTGGCGTTCTGCAGGAAGAGCTTCGTCGAGGAGGGAAATAATTTCCTCTGATTTTGCCTCAAAAAAAACACGAATACTAGCAGCGCCAGGACGCAAGGAATTAATTTGTCGAATTTGCTTTAGAATTTCCAAAATACCTTTGCGGGTTGCGTCCGGATTCTCCGTCATTTTATCCAAATACAACCGATGATAGTCATAATAGACATCACGCATCGGTTGCAGGTTTTGATTAATCAAATTCTCTGACACGCCTATACGGCTTCGGACATCTGACATGACACCCCAACCCGATCCTGAATTTTGAGCTAAATTGGTCAAATTGTTTAATTTCTGAACGAAGGGCTCACCCCCTTTTGTTCCAAAAGAATCATATGAATAAGTAAGCCCTAAATAGGCATAATAGGCCATTAGAGAGCTTAAATTATCTGTAAAACTATTATCATTGTACGTAATGGGATTTCCTAATTGGTATTTGAAATTGAAATTTTTATCCACAAAATTCAATAAGACCGTTTCATAGGAAGTCCCAAATACCGGTCGCAAAACTTGAACACGCGCAGTAGCTTCGATATCCCCTTGAGCAGAGGATTTCGTTAATAGTAAATTGATATTTAACTTGATTTTTTCCTCAGGTGAAAAATTGTCTGAAGACCATCTGCGGCCATTCATAAACTCCTGCATGGTTCTTTGTAGTTCAGCATAGACATTAGAACCGCCTCTTTGCTGATCGAGCTGTAATTGCTCGGTACTGATACTAATAGAAGTTAAAAGTTCTTGAGCTTGAACAGCCCAAGAACTTAAAATAAATATTAACAGAAATCGAATAGATTTCATGATCGATCTATTAATATCAAATTATTATTTAGTTTTCAGTTGTACCGTCTTCGCGGTTTCTGAAATCAATTTTATCTGCTAAAAAATCATCAATCGCTAAAGCGGATGGCTTAGGCATACGCTCATAATATTTAGAGATTTCGATTTGCTCACGGTTCTCAAAAATTTCCTCTAAATTATCTACTGATGAAGCAAACTCAGATAATTTACCTGACAATTCTTCTTTCATCTTGCTAGAAATCTGACGAGCACGTTGCCCTACGATAGTAATTGATTCGTATACGTTACCAGTTTTAGCAGCGATCTTGTCTACATCACGTGTAATGATGGATGGATTTGTTGGTGT
>JBIILT010000123.1:0-5197 GCA_044338355.1 Aquirufa sp. | reverse complement strand
TTCGCTAACATACGCGGTGAGTCTTTAGGCAAAGTCTTCAACCAAACGATTGAATTCTTATAGCTACAGTGCTCAGACCACATAACGGAGAAAATCGACAATTCGGTAAAATTAGGCTTGCGACCTAAAATCTCCTGAATACGATCATATTCCTCGGGTAATATTCCTAATTTTTTGGCTGTTTCGACGGTGGGAAGGGTTCCGATTGATTCCACTTAATTGAGTTTAAAATTGAAATGCAAAGATAGGAAATCTAGAGTAGAGAGCAAAGAGTAAAGAGTAGAGAGTATAGAGTAGAGGGAAAACACAGCCAATATCTATACTCTCTTATCTATACTCTCTTATCTACGATTTAAAACAAAAGCCTGTGGTCACAACCACAGGCTTTCGTTTTAAATCCCCCAATACTCCCGATCCTCCGGAACATCGACGTCCCTAAATTTGTCTGAAAAGTGAATAATCTCGCAGAGCATTGGATTTTGGCGCCAAAATTTCCCCAAACCTTGATCTCCACTCCAACGACTAAAAAGAGAACGCAAAGCCTTTGGAATGAGTACAGGTGGTGAATTAACCCCTTGAAACGAAGCCACAATAGCCCGTTCTGGATTCGCAAGGGATATGATATTTTTCATGTGTGCATTCGTCAAAAAAGGTAAATCACACAAAAGAACTAAAACCGCCTTTTGCTGATCAATTGCTCTAAGGCCTACAGCAAGTGATTCTCCCATTCCCTTTTCCCACTTTTCCACTTGAACATAAGCTAGCCGAGGAAATTCTTTTTGTAAATTCTCTATGATACTGACAGTCTTTTCCACTTCTGCACCTAAACAAACGACCACCTCTTGACATACGCTAAAAGATAAGCGTATAGAGCGCTCTAAAAGGCTTTGGCCCTGGTAAACCAATAATTGTTTTGCTTCTCCTAATCGAGATGAAGCACCCGCTGCTAGAATTAATCCGGTCATTTGATCTTTTGAATTTCACTAATTTAAATAAAAATAATTAAAGCTTAGGTGCTAATTTTAGGGGATGCTTCGAGAAAATGAAATCCAATTTATTCAAGAGAACCTGCACAGGGACCCGGTTGCGATTGCTTTAGAAGCCGCAAAGTACCCGGATTTTGACATTCCTGTTTTAGTAGGCCAAATCAAAGCCAGACAAAAACTCAAAGACAAAATGCCTGGTTGGGTGGCGAATGAAAGGGTGTTTTTTCCTCCTTCCTTGGCCCTAGAACAATCATCCTCAGAAGAAACTGCGCATTTTAAAGCCAGTTTAGTGAAAGGAAAAATTGCGGATTTGACAGGTGGAATGGGCTTAGACAGTTATGCCTTTGCGAAGGCAGGCTGCGAAGTGGATTACATCGAAAGACAGGAGGACCTCTCTAAAATCACCGCCTTTAATCACGCCCAATTAAATGCAGGAATCATCCGTCACCACACGGGAGATAGTTTAAAATGGCTTTCCGAGCAAAAAGAATCTTTCGACTTCCTTTACATAGATCCTGCCCGAAGAGATGGGGCTGGAAACAAAGTCGTCCTATTACAGGATTGTGAACCCAATGCATTGGAATTAATACACTTCATCAACGAAAAAACAAGTTTACTGATAAAAACGAGTCCATTATTGGATTTAGATCGGGCAACGAAGGAGTTACAGGGAGTAGAAAAGATCTATATAGTCTGCGTTAAAAACGAAGTGAAAGAATTACTGTTCTTGAAGACCGCACAATCTTCAGAGGATCCTTCAGTAGAAGTAATCGAGCTAAGTCTGGGGAATAAACAATTATTTTCAGGCAGAAAAACGACAGAATCGGAAACAGAAATTGCCACAGGTCCTGTTTCAAACTTCCTATATGAACCTCACGCGGGAGTGCTGAAAGGGGGATTCTTTAAAACGGTGGGAAAAGGTTTACTTAAAATTGCCTCGAACACGCATTTATATACCTCTGAATTTCTACATACTAATTTTGCTGGTAGAGCGTTTGAGATTTTAGCACAGGGTCCATTAGAAAAAAAATGGATTCATTCTGTTTTACCTGGCCTGCAGGCGAATATTTCTACCCGAAATTTTCCCATAAAGGCAGATGAAATTCGAAAAAAATTTCAATTAAAAGATGGAGGAGAGTTTACTCTTTTCGCTTTTAGAGATCAAGCAAATAAAAACAAGGTTGTCCTAGCTAAAAAAATCTCCTAACTTTAGTAAAAATTTCATCAAATGAAAAAAATCGCCCTCCTACTTTTCCTTTCAGTAAGCGCTTTATCGGCGTCAGCTCAAGTTTTTTCTGGTATGTCTGAAGTAGATAAATCGAAAAAAGAAGGAGTTTATACCTTTGTTAATACGCAGGAAAAATATGCAAGAGCAAGCTGGAAAGCTTATTTAAGCAAATTTGGTAAAGTGATCGAAGGGAAAAACGGCACCTACTCAAGTTCTGATTTGAAGGTTTCAGGGATTTCAGACAGCCCATTGACGCTTATTTCTAAAGTTTCAGAGGAAAATAAGAAAGTTAAACTTTTCATTTCAATCGCCACAGGACCTGACGAATACATCCAAACAGGACACGATAAACTAACTGAAACAAGCACTTGGATTGAAGATTTCATTAAAATAGTTGATTTAGAAGAAGGTGTTCGAATTGAGGAAAACAAATTAGCCGAGTTGAATTCAGCACAATCAAAAAACACCAAACAAGCGGAACGTTTAATTCGCGAACTTGATTCTAACTTGCGACAAATCAACAACTTAGAAGAGCGTTTAAAGGAAGCTAAGATTGAAAAGGAAAAGATTTTAACCAATCAGGTTCAAAATAAATTAGATCAAAAAACAAAAGACGAAGAAATAGCTGCCCAAAAATTAGCCGTAGAATCAGCGAAACAAAAAATTAAATGAAAAAACTGATCATTGCCCTTTTAACGATTTCCCTTTTCTGTAATTTCGGCAGAGTTGAATATTCAGCGCTTAATCCGAAAGCAAAAATAATCCAAACAGATTCAACGGCTAGAATAGCTGCTATGAATTCAGAGAAATTAATTACTAGTGATTTGCCTTCCAATCAAGAATCCCCTGAAACATCGGAGGAAAGCACAGGGTGGGCTAACTATTTGGCGCTAGGCATCAAAACTTTTTTCGCAACCTTGCTAAAACTTTTGGTAGCTTAATATGCTATCCTACTCGATTTCTACTCCGATTCAAGCACCCATCATTCACGTAAAAAAGCTATTTACGGCTGATTTACTGTTAAAACTATCCCCTCCTTTCCCTAAAGTCGCTTTGCAGCGATTTGATGGTTGTAAAAAAGAGGATACGGTAATTCTTGTTATTAACCTTATTTTCCTGAAAGTCACTTGGAGTTCACTTATCATTGAAGACCAAGAGACAGAACAAGAATGGTATTTTGTCGATCAAGGTGTAAAGATGCCTTTTGGGCTACAATTTTGGCAACACAAGCATCGGGTAAAGAAAATCGATCATGAAAGCTGTGAGATAATCGATGAAATTTCCTTTGATACGCAAAACTCATTTTTGAATTACCTTCTTTTCCCCTTTCTTTGGGGAATGATTTTCTACAGAAAACCATTTTATAAAAAGTATTTATCCCTCGTCCACCCACTATGAAATTAACCTTAACGAATAAGATTATCATTGGCTTTATCCTAGGCCTTGTACTGGGAGAGATCTTTTTCTTGAATTTCGAACCAGAGGTAAGTCAAGATTTGGGGGCTAAAGTCCAAATAGTATCTAAGATTTTCCTACGCCTGATCAAAATGATCGTAGGTCCTTTAGTGTTCTGTACTTTAGTGGTCGGAATTGCTAAACTGGGGGATTTCAATGCAGTAGGACGTATTGGAATTAAAACGATTGGCTATTTCTATTTTGCCACTATTCTCTCCTTAGTGACCGGTTTAGTTGTGGTAAATATCACACAACCAGGTAGCCTACAAAGTTGGCCTAAGCCTGCAGCCGGAACAGAAACAGGCATAGATGCCTCTAAAACAAAAACCTTAGAGGACTTTATCTTGCACATATTTCCAGATAGTTTCTTTAAGGCTTTGGCGGAAAATGAAATCCTTCAAATTGTTATTTTCTCCCTCTTTTTTGGAGTTGCCCTCGGGTCTTTAGGGGAAGTAGGTAAACGCTTAATTCATGTATTTGAAAACTTAGCAGAAGTCATTTTCAAGATGGTCAATTATGTGATGGAAGTAGCTCCATATGCCGTATTTGCAGCCATGACTACCGTAGTCGCTAATAAAGGTTTAAGTATCTTGATTAGCTACGGCTACTTGATGATCTGCTTTTTAGGAGGCTTATTATTCTTTACTGTCGTGATCCTATGGATCATTTGTTTAGCCAACGGAATTAAATACTGGAAACTTTTAAAGGAGTTAAAAGAAGCTTTATTGATTTCATTTTCAACGGCTAGTTCCGAGGCATCTTTTCCTCAAACAATTGCCGCATTAGAGAAATTTGGTTGCAGCAGACGTATTGTAGGTTTTGTATTACCCTTAGGATATAGCTTTAATCTGGATGGTTCGATGTTATATATGACATTTGCGACTGGATTTATTGCACAAGCTTATGGTGTCCACCTGAGTTTGGAACAACAAATCACCATGCTATTAACGTTAATGATTACTTCCAAAGGTATAGCTGGCGTACCGCGTGCTTCACTTGTCATCATTGCAGGTACCTTAACGATGTTCAATCTTCCGGCGGAAGGAATCGCCCTCTTATTAGGCGTTGATCCGTTTTTAGATATGGGTAGAACGGTCACATCTGTGGCAGGAAATGGAGTGGCAACCTGTGTGGTTTCGAAATGGGAAGGAGAATTTAATCCGCCTTTGGCTGATTAACTTTCAGATTAAAAGTCATTTGCACCGCTTTTCGAGCGGGGATGATAGAAGCCAAAAAAGTGATGACTATCACAACCAAAGCCGTCATCAAAAAATCAAACCATTCCATGTGAATGGGATATGAATCAATTAAAGCGTTCGGGATGCCTAAGGGTATAATTCCGAACGTTTGTTGTATCCAGCCTAGTGCAAAACCTAAAGCCATTCCCACTAAAGCACCCGAAAAGCTAATAAACAACCCTACTGAGAGAAATATACGCAATAACTGCTGCTGTGTTATTCCCATCGCTAACAAGGTTCTTAAGTCTTTTCGCTTCTCAATAACTAATAGTGAGAGGGCATAAAAAAGG
>JBIILT010000122.1:0-5199 GCA_044338355.1 Aquirufa sp. | reverse complement strand
AGAATCCGAACTTCTTCGTTTTACCCGATCTTTCAATCGACTTAAACCGCATTGAACAAAACAAGGATTTATCAGACGCTGACCGTTTGGGCGCGAAGGAGCAATTAATCCAAGAGTATAACGAGAAAGCTTCCCGCATTCATACCGTTAGCCAGTTATTAAAGGCCTATACCCTATTCGAGAAGGACACCGAGTACATCATCGTAGAGGGCAAGGTGAAGATCGTAGATGAGCAAACGGGTCGTGTGATGGAAGGCCGTCGTTATTCGGATGGCTTGCACCAGGCGATTGAGGCAAAAGAAGGAGTAAATGTAGAAGATGCGTCCCAAACCTATGCCACGGTTACCCTCCAAAACTTCTTTAGAATGTACCACAAATTAGGGGGTATGACAGGAACGGCGGAGACGGAAGCCGGTGAGTTTTGGACGATCTATAAATTAGATGTCGTTTCAATTCCTACGAATCGCGTCATTCAACGCAAGGACCACGAGGACAAAGTGTACCGTACCGTGCGTGAGAAGTACAACGCAGTGGCAGAAGAAATTCAAGAATTAGTGGCAGCAGGACGTCCAGTCCTTGTGGGTACGACTTCCGTGGAAAACTCGGAATTGATAAGCAGATTGCTGACCATACGCAAGATTCCACACAATGTATTAAATGCCAAACAACACGCACGCGAGGCCGAAATCGTCGCAGAAGCGGGTCAATCAGGCAAAGTAACCATCGCCACGAACATGGCCGGTCGTGGAACCGATATTAAACTAAGCCCAGAATCGAAGGCGGCAGGTGGTCTCGCGATCATCGGTACAGAACGCCATGAATCTCGTCGCGTCGATCGCCAGTTACGTGGTCGTGCCGGTCGTCAAGGCGATGTGGGTTCATCTCAATTCTTTGTTTCCCTAGAGGACAACTTGATGCGTCTATTCGGTTCCGACCGAATCGCGAAAGTGATGGACCGCCTTGGAATGGAAGAAGGCGAGGTAATTCAACACTCGATGATTACATCGTCGATTGAGAGAGCGCAGAAGAAGGTGGAGGAAAATAACTTTGGCATTCGTAAACGTCTATTAGAATACGATGACGTGATGAACTACCAACGTAACGCCATCTACAAACGTCGCCAAAACGCCCTTTTAGGCGAGCGTCTTTCACTTGATATCATCAACATTTTGTTCGACGTATGCCGCGACATTTCGACACAGTATACAAGCTATAGTGACTTCGAATTAAAGACAATTGAATTATTAGGGATGGAGCCGCCATTCGAGGCTTCCGCATTTTCTAAATTAAATGCAGACCAAAGAACAGAACAATTATTCCTAGCAGCAGAGCAACATTACAAGTCGAAAAACGAAGTCATCGCCTCTCAAGTCATCCAGGTGGCTCAGGAAGCAAAACAACATGGCTACTCAGGCATTCAAGTGCCGATTAGCAATGGCCAAATGACGACCGGAATCATCGTAGATGCGGACAAAACAATCGCAACACAAGGAAAAGAAGTAGTGAAAGAGATGGAGAAATTCATCACCCTTTCGCTAATCGACCAAGAGTGGAAAGAGCATTTGCGCGAGATGGACGACTTGAAACAATCGGTTCAAAACGCCGTATTCGAACAAAAAGATCCTTTATTGATCTACAAATTCGAATCCGTAAACCTATTCCAACGTTTCGTTTCCCGCGTAAACATGGATACCATCAGCTTTGTCATCAAGGCCGAAATTCCAGCGGTTCAACAAACGAATCAATCCGCAGCAAAAGCACCAAAAGAGAAAGCACCCAAATTGCAAATGAGCAAAGACGATGCCATCTCTTCTTTAATTGGCGGCCTTTCCGGATCTCAAGAAGAATACCACGACCCGTCCACTCCTTCTGTGGAACGCGCGGCTCCTCGCCAAGCAATCAAAATCGCAGACCGTAACCAACGCGTGACTGTTCAATACATAGACGGAAGCATCAAAGAAGATGTGAAGTACAAGACGGTGGAGCAGGATGTGGAAGGTGGGAGAGCGGTGGTTATAGCATAAATTTAATTTTAAGGCGGATGCCTTAAAATTAAATTTAGCTAGTCGATAGTCGCTAGTCGACAGTTTTTGTTAGAGTAGAGATAAGAGAGTATAGATTTAAAGCATAGAGCATAAAGCACAAAGAATAAAGTTGGATAAAAATGGGACTCTGGTCCCATTTTTGCTTTAAGAACAAAATAGTTCTCATACGAATCCGCTAAGCGGTTGCGAACTTTATTCTATAAAAGAGTAGAGAGAAGAGATATAGTTTTGATATAATTTCAGAAAATATGGCGCAGACCATTTTCGAAATTATATCAAAACTATATCATCAGCATTAGCTACTTCAATTCCCATACTCGCCCCTTCCAACTCCGCCTTCGAGCATCTCGCCCTCGCAATCGCGAAGGGAGTTTTAGTGGTATCTAATAATTCAATTACCTCGCCTTTCATGAAGTCACCAAGTATTTCGGTGATGCCGACGGAAAGTAGGCTTTTGCGGGAATTGATGGCTTTGACGGCGCCTTTGTCCAGGACAACTTTGCCGGTGATGAGGCTGCCGGCGGCGAGCCATTTTTGGCGGGCGGTGAGGCTGGCTTTGCCTGCTTCGAAGACTGTGCCTATTTTTTCGTGTAGTGCATCAACGATTCCGCCTGCGTTATCTAATCCGAAAATGACCACCTTGATGCCTAAGCGCATGGCGAGGCGGGTAAAGGTGAGTTTCGAGATCATTCCGCCTAGTCCGGTGGTTGAGGTATCGGAGGAAACGACGGATAAAGTGGAGGCGTCGATTTTAGGTACGTGGCGGATGATTTCGCCGTTTGCGTCTAAAAGTCCGCCTACGGAGGTAGATATTAAAAGTTTTTCTGCGCCAAAACCGGTCGCGATCAAGGTCGCGAGTTCGTCGTTGTCGGAGAATTTTAGTTCGGTGTTTGAGACGACGTCATTTTCATTTGCGATGGGGATGACGTTGCTTTTCCAAAGTTCCTGGTAGGTTTCCTTCAATTGAAGGAAGGATTCGCGGCGGGAAAAATGGTGGCGTTCGCAAAGCGATTGGGCGATGGCGATGCCGTATTTCGAGAAATAGTGGTTGTATTTTGCGATTAAGATAGGGTTTCCGATCGCGGCGGCGGCTTTCCGTTCAGAAAGGGTGCCTTTGTAATTTTTCATGAAGGCCTTTCCGGCGGCGACTGCTCCGGAGGAAACCAGGACGATGTCGTACGCTTTTGTGAGGCTGGAAACCTGTTCTGCTATCTTTTCTAACGTCTGTTCGTTCACCTCCCCGTTCTTGTGGGTGATGGAAGACGAACCGAATTTGATGACAAGAATGGGCCTAGACATGCCGCAATTTAGTTTAAATTGCGGGTTTTTGAAAGTCGCAGGTGGATTTTAGGGCTTTGGCTAGTCTTTTAATGTAGGCTGTACGCGGAATGTTGATGGCTCCGTAACGCAGTACGTTGTCGTTCATGAATTGCGAGTCGAGGAGTTGGTATTTTTGTTCGCGCAGGATTTGGATCAAATAATGAAAGGCCACTTTCGAGGAATTAGAGACTGAGGAGAACATGGATTCGCCGAAAAAGGCAGCTCCCAATGAAACTCCATACAATCCTCCCACTAACTTGTCTTCCTGCCATGCCTCCACCGAATGCGCTATTCCCATCCGATGTAATTCGGAATAGGCAGCAATCAATTCCTCTGATATCCAGGTTTCGTCTTCTGTCGCTCGAGGCAAGGCGCAATTGCGCATGACTAGTTCGAAACTGGTGTTTACGCGAATTTCGAAGCGGTTTTGGTTGATGATTGGCCTGAGTGATTTGGCAGGCTTATAACTTTGAATGGGAATGATCGCACGCGGATCTGGACTATACCAAAAGATCTCTCCGGACTCCTCCGCCATCGGAAACATACCCGATGCATAGGCGTAAACTAGGGTTTCGGCGGTGAGGGGCGTGGAGGCTTCCATGAAATAATTTATTGATTATTGGGATTTAAACGAAGATTTACCGAAATTCGACCCTTAAATGTCAACAATAGTTGACTTTACTTTTGACAAAACTAAGGAATGACCTTTATTAATTCAAATTATTACCTCGCATCTATGCTCCGACGAAGGAGACGATTCATCTTTCGGGTCTGATACCCTGAAGGTGTGTGTGTGTAATTTGTCTCATTCTTTAATTTTCGTCCCTTCATGAATAAATATACCGTTCAAGTGGCTAGCGTACAACATTTCGACCTAGCCCAATCCATCTGCAATGAGATGGCTGAATCAGCCAAAGCACGCGGAACCGGAATTGCCAAGCGTACTCCCGAATACCTAAAAGAGAAGATGTCTGAAGGAAAGGCCATCATCGCTACTGATGACGTAGACGGCTCTTTTGTGGGTTTTTGCTATGTAGAAACCTGGCAACACGGGAAGTTTGTCGCAAACTCGGGATTGATCGTTAAGCCGAGTTATAGACAATTTGGGGTGGCCAAAGCCGTAAAGGAACGCGCCTTTCAATTATCGCGTGAACGTTTCCCAGACGCGAAAATCATCGGTATCACGACCTCCCTAGCGGTCATGAAGATTAACTCTGATTTAGGATATGAGCCTACGACCTTCGCGGAATTACCAGTAGATGATAATTTCTGGAAAGGATGTGAATCCTGTGTGAATTTTGATATCCTAACTAGAACAGAACGCAAGATCTGTTTGTGCACGGGAATGATTTACGATCCAGAGAATCCGGATAAAAAATCGCCGGAAGAGAAAGACGAAAAGTGGTTATTCTTAAAGAATATCGCCGATTTTACGCGCTTAAAGAAGTTTAAAGAGAAATTATTACTGCCTTTCAAGAAGAAGGTAAAATAGATAAATTATGAGCAAGCCTAAAGTAATTCTAGCGTTTAGTGGTGGTTTAGACACCTCCTTTTGCGTGAAATATTTAACGGAAGAGCGCGGCATGGAAGTGCATTCGGCCCTGGTAGATACCGGCGGATTCTCTCCAGCGGAATTGAAGACGATCGAGGAGAAGGCCTTTTCTTTAGGGGTGACTTCGCACGTGACATTAGACGTGGTGGAGGAATATTACCAGGATTGCTTGAAGTATTTGGTTTTTGGCAACGTATTAAAAAACAATACGTATCCCCTATCTGTATCTGCTGAGCGCGTTTTTCAAGCTACGGCAGTCGCTAAGTATGCTGCCAAATTAGG
>JBIILT010000121.1:0-5234 GCA_044338355.1 Aquirufa sp. | reverse complement strand
AGATTCTTTTGGGACTCCCCAACAAATAGCATAATACGTTCTTTCGATACTATGTTCGAAGAATTGTTGACCTAAAAAGTTGAGGGCAAATTCTGTTTTACCTACCACTAGAATACCAGAAGTATCCTTATCAATTCGATGAACTAAACCTGGACGAACCTCCTTTTGGCCTGGAAGATTTTGACAATGAAATAAAAGACCATTCACTAATGTTCCTGACCAATTGCCCTGAGCTGGATGAACGACCATGCCAGGCGATTTGTTCACTAAAATAAGTTGATCGTCTTCGTAAATAATATTAATAGGAATATCTTCCGGGTAAACCTCCTTATCACGTGGAGGATTTGCAAAGGAAACCGATATCGAATCTAAAGGCTTTACGCGGTAATTAGATTTAATTAATCCTCCATTTACCTTAACAGAACCTGCATCGATACCTACTTGAATCTTATTGCGACTAGTACCCGCAATTTTAATCATCAAATATTTGTCGATTCTGAGTAATTGCTGACCTTTGTCAACGGTGAAATTAAAATGCTCAAATAAATCGTCTTCCTCTTCGGAATCTGGAGCATTCATTTCTGGATCGATGGACATAGCAAATTTCGAATTTAACGCGTTACACTTACCTTCTCCAATAGAAGAAATCTACGATGAATGCTGGAATTCAAAAGGAATTCAGGTGTTTGTCAAAAGAGATGACCTCATCCATCCCATCATATCAGGAAATAAGTGGCGTAAATTAAAAAATTATCTCCAAACCTTCTCATTTAACACACATTCTGGCCTATTAAGTTTTGGTGGAGCTTACTCTAATCACCTCTATGCCCTTGCCTTTGCGGGTCATTCACTCAGAATCCCTACCGTAGGTATAATTCGAGGGGACGAATTACACCCAAAGAGTAATCCATTTTTAACCCAAATGAACGAATGGGGAATGAAATTGCAATTTGTCTCCAGAACAGCCTATCGAATGAAACCAATTCCTGCAGGATTTGAACAATATCAAGTAATTGCAGAGGGTGGTTTTGGTCATTTAGCCATTCAGGGTATGGAAGAATTAGTAAGTGAACTTCCTGAAATTGATTTGATTTATACGGCTATAGGAACCGGAGCAACGGCTATTGGAATAGCAAATTACACCAAAAAACCAGTCGTGGGCATCTTGACATTGAATAATAGAGCTGAAATAGAAGCGCACTCGCTTCCAGCTAATTTAACCATTGAAGAGGCCTATGTATTTGGAAAATATGCGAAACAGAACAACGATTTAGATCAATTTTGTGCTGATTTTTATGCAAAGCATCAGATAGCTATCGAGCCCACCTACACAGGACGTATGTTCTACGCTTTAATTGAGCACATAAAAAATGGCCACATAGCTTCTAATACGAAACTAGTGGCCATCCATACCGGAGGAATTAAATAATTTAACCTACCGAACCCTCTAATGAAATGGCTAATAGCTTTTGAGCTTCAACAGCAAATTCCATAGGTAATTGTTTCAATACTTCTTTAGCATATCCATTCACGATCAAAGCAACCGCCGTTTCAGTACTCAATCCACGCTGATTACAATAAAAGATCTGATCTTCTCCAATTTTAGAAGTCGTAGCCTCGTGCTCAACAGAGGACGTATTATTTTTTACTTCTAGATAAGGGAAAGTATGTGCACCACACTTATCACCTAATAAAAGGGAATCACACTGAGAAAAATTCTTGGATCCATCCGCTTTTCTAGCCACTTGAACCAGACCACGATACGAATTTTGAGAGAATCCTGCTGAAATACCTTTCGATACAATGCGAGACTTTGAATGTTTCCCTAAATGAATCATTTTAGTACCAGTATCCGCCTGCTGGTAATTATTAGTTACCGCTACAGAATAAAATTCGCCAATAGAATAATCTCCTTTTAAGATTACTGATGGATATTTCCAAGTAACTGCTGAACCTGTTTCCACTTGTGTCCATGATAACTTAGAATGAGCGCCATCACAAATTCCACGCTTGGTTACGAAATTATAAATTCCGCCCTTCCCTTCTTTATCACCTGGATACCAGTTCTGTACGGTAGAATATTTCACTTCTGCACCAGCGTGAACGTAAATTTCTACCACCGCAGCGTGTAATTGATTCTCATCCCGCATCGGAGCAGTACAGCCTTCTAAATAAGATACGTATGATTCATCTTCCGCGACAATCAAGGTGCGCTCAAACTGACCTGTACCTGAAGCATTTATACGGAAATAAGTAGATAATTCCATCGGGCAACGAACGCCTTTAGGGATATAACAAAAGGAACCATCAGAAAATACCGCGCTATTCAAAGCTGCGAAATAATTATCCTTCACTGGAACTACTGAACCCAGGTATTTCTTAATTAACTCAGGATACTCTCTTACGGCCTCCGAAATAGAGCAAAAAATAACTCCTTTTTCTAGCAAAGTTTCTTTAAACGTGGTCGCAACAGAAACGGAGTCAATAACGGCATCCACCGCCACATTAGAAAGTCGCTTTTGTTCGTCCAATGAAATACCTAATTTCTCAAACGTTCGGCGTAATTCAGGATCTATTTCATCCAGTGAATTCAATTGTTTTTTTTGAACTGGAGCTGAATAATACTTTAACTCATCGTATTTCGTAGGTGTATACAATAAATTAGCCCAATCAGGTTCAGCTAATGTTCTCCAGTAACGGTAAGCGGATAATCGCCATTCCAACATCCAATCTGGCTCATTCTTTTTCTCCGAAATAAAATGAATGATTGATTCACTTAAACCTATAGGAGCCTCATCTGTCTCAAAATGAGACTCAAACCCATATTTATAATCGGTTGAAGTTACTTCTTGTAAAATATCATCTACTTTCTCTGCCATTATTTTGCATTTAGACTACAAAATTACAAAAGGATTTTGGAGAAAAATAGACTTAATTTAGAATAAATCTAAACAATTACAATAAAGGGGTATTTCTGATTAGACTTTCTTCCAGAGATATAAAAGTTTCAGTTCGCTGAATACCAGTAACACGTTGAATTTTGTCGTGTAATACTTCCCGCAAATGCTGCGTATCCCGGCAGATAATTTTAGCAAAAATAGAGTAGATGCCAGTCGTATAATGAATATTTACTACTTCCGGGATTTGCTCTAATTGCTTAGCCACATCTTCGTATAGACTACTTTTGTCTAAATAAATACCTAAAAATGCCGTAATATCCCATCCTATTTTAGAATAATCTATTAACAATTGTGCCCCTTTAACAATTCCTAAGGATTCCATCTTTTTCATTCGAACGTGAACAGTTCCCCCTGAAACATCAAGACGTGTGCCAATCTCAGTGTAAGGCAAATTCGCGTCTTTTACTAAAATTTCGAGTATTTTATAATCTAAAGGATCAAGCTCAAACTTCTTTTCCATTGAATTTTCGTAATTATTTCAGGTTCGAATTAAAAATTATGCAAAAAAAGGCAATTATTTTTGAAAATATTAAAATCTCCTTTTATATTTGTCACATCAATTATTGCAAAGGTAGTAATTTTCACTGTAGGGTGATGAAATTGGCAGACGTGCCCTCCTGTCTCGGGGGTGGTGAGTTCAGGATAAACACGGCATAATGGGTTGACCACTAAATCGCTTCTGTGTCGAGGCTAACTGCACCTTGGAGGTTCGAATCCTTCTCCTACAGCATTTAAATTTATTTGGTTTTTAGTTTGTTGATGAAGTGTAATGTTAAAAGCAATCCTATTTTAGGATTGCTTTTTTATTGATTTTAAAATCTATATATTTGGTAGACAAACTAGTTTAAATCTTTAACCCCTGCTATTATGTCATTAAGATTAGGAGATATTGCACCAGACTTTAGCGCTGATACGACGCTAGGTCACATAAATTTTCATGAATTTATTGGTGATTCTTGGGTATTGTTATTTAGTCATCCTGCGGATTTCACGCCAGTTTGTACAACTGAATTAGGTAAGACGGCACTTTTAAATGGTGAATTCCAAAAACGCCATGTAAAGCCTATCGCAATTTCAGTTGATAGTTTAGAGTCACACAACAAATGGGTTCCGGATATCGAGGAGGTAAATTCAGTAAAGATGAATTTTCCAATCATCGCAGATCCAGAGAAAACAGTTGCCTTGTTATATGATATGATTCACCCTAATGCATCTGAAAAAGCAACAGTTCGATCCGTATTTGTGATAGGACCAGATAAGAAAATCAAATTAACACTTACCTACCCTGCTTCCACTGGGCGTAACTTTACAGAGATATTACGCGTCATTGATTCATTGCAATTGACAGCTAATTATCAAGTGGCTACACCAGCTGATTGGGTAAATGGGGATGATGTAATCATAGTCCCAGCTGTTTCTAACGAAGATGCATTAACTAAATTCCCTAAAGGATTTACTACGGTAAAACCTTACTTGCGAAAAACTCCTCAACCGAATCTTTAATTCGTACAGGTTTGACATAAATGCCAAAATTCATTCACCTTGGATTTTGGCATTTTTTAGTTTAAAACTGTATTTTTGTAGCTCATTAATATAATCCGCATGTTATCTACGATTAATTTTACTACCACCTCCGCATACCAGTCACTACTTTCTGACCAAACTCGTTTAGCCTCAACTACGATTGCGCAATTATTTACACAAGATGCGGCAAGACAGAATAAATACAGCCAAAGATTTAATGACATCTTCTTTGATTATTCAAAGAACTTAATTGATGAGAAAACCTTTCAGTCGCTCCTAACACTAGCGAATGAATGTGGCCTAAATGAAGCGATTAAAGCACAATTTCAAGGAGAAAAGATTAATCAAACAGAAGGCCGTTCCGTATTACATACGGCATTAAGAGCGAAAGCCTCTGCTACTGTAATGGTAGACGAAGAAAATATTATTCCTAAGATTCAGGCGGTCAAAGCCCAAATGAAAGAATTCTCTAATCGCGTTATTGCTGGGGATTGGAAAGGATATTCTGGAAAACAAATTACAGATGTAGTTAATATCGGTATTGGTGGTTCAGATTTAGGTCCTGTGATGGTCACTGAAGCGTTGAAACCATACAAAACACGCTTAAATGTTCACTTTGTTAGTAATGTGGATGGTACACACATCGCCGAAACGTTAAAGAAAGTAAATCCAGAGACTACCCTTTTCTTAATTGCTTCTAAAACATTCACCACCCAAGAAACAATGGCAAATGCCTTCTCGGCTAGAGAT
>JBIILT010000120.1:0-5241 GCA_044338355.1 Aquirufa sp. | reverse complement strand
CTCCGCATTTAACAACGTAAAATCATAACCTGGACCCACAAACCGGATATCCGAATTTGCATAGGTAGATCGATTATACCCCCAAGTGATAAAATACGAGCCTTTTTTATTCGTTTGTTGAGAAAAAGAAGTAAGACTAAACAAACTTAATAAGGCAATAAAAAGAGCTTTTTTCATTGGGGTGATTATAAATTCAATCTGCTAAGGTCGCTGTTTTTTGACCATAAACCCGATTTTAAATAGAAAATCGGAAGACGATAACTATAATTCATTCATAATGCCGTAAATTGCATGCCGAATTCATTACCAATACCTTATGAGAAAACCATCTGCGAAATTTGAAAATAAAACCTTTACGTTAGGCGAGAAGCTGACGGAAGAGCAGAAAGAATACTTCAAGAAGTATGGAGTAATTCAATTTAAGAAGTTTATTGAGCCTAAAACAGCGGAACTTTTCATTTCAGAATTAGCGAAAATTGAGAAGCAATGGCTGGAAGAAGGCATCGAAAAAGTAAAAGGGATTCCATTAAAGTTTGGTAAAGACCACGAAGGAAACCCGATGATTCAGCGCATGTGCTTTGCGAATCAGTTTAGCCCTGTTTTAGCAGAATTAATCAGAGATCCACGCTTGCAATTATTAATCGAGCTGTTAGCACCTTATGAAGGGCGTATCAGTGAGGACGAGAAAGATGGATTAGTATTTAATCACTACATTAATCAAGAAAATTCGAAGTTTAGCCAAATGGGCTGGCACACAGATAGCCCGCGTGATTTATTCTTAGGCCAAAAAATCCTTCCGATGTTAAACGTAGGGATTCACCTAGATAATTGTCCTTCTTCTAACGGTGGTTTACGCGTACTTCCAGGCACACATACGCAAGGAGTATTGAAGTTGCTATTCGGAAAGAAGCAATTCATAGACCATAAACCAGATCCAAGAGAAGCAGCGTTTGAAATTGAACGTGGGGATTTAACGATACACGATGGCCGTTTATGGCACAGAGTAGAGGTTTCTCCTAATGTGGGTGAAAAATCCCGTCGACGCGTCATGTATGTTCCCATTATCACCGGAAAATACAAACCGAAAACAGATCAAAGTAAGACTCCATTCTACCACCGCTTTGCGAAAGTAGTAACGAAATAAAAAAAGCGGCTCTTTTCGAAGGGCCGCTTTTTTTATGATTTAGATTCTAAATACGATTGTAAAATGATCGTGGCAGATACCCGATCGACCGTCCCTTTTTCTCTTCGGTCTTTCTTCGACATCCCTCCCGCAATCATCGCTTGCATCGCTAATTTCGAGGTAAAACGCTCATCATGCTCTTCTAGAGGAATTAAGGGAAACTTCTTTCGGAAACTTTTAATAAAAATCCGAACTCCAGCGGTGGAATCCGTGTCCGTGTTATCTAGGTTTTTAGGCATCCCGATGACTACTTGATCCACCGTTTCCTTGGCAAAATAGCTTTGAAGAAAAGCCAATAAGGTATGTGTAGGAACTGTGTCTAACCCATTTGCAATAATCTGCAAGGGATCTGTGACCGCAATGCCAGTCCTTTTCAACCCAAAATCAATGGCTAGAATGCGCCCCATCTCAGGAATTTAAAAACCCCTTGTCACGCAAAATTTTATCCAGTAACTTTTTGTCATTATCGTTATTGAATATGCTAAATGGCAAGTGCAGAAATTGGTATTTACCCATTTCCAAAATATAAGAATCCTTATCCTTGTATGCCCCTACAATCATATCCCATTTAATCATTCCGCCTTCTTTGTCAGAAAGCTTCATGAAGATTTGACGGCTATCGATTTCATAGCGGTATTTGTCAAATAATTGTTTGTATTGCGCTAATTGTGTAATTCCAGTAAATTGAATCAACCAGAATAGAATATATCCGATGGCACCGACCGCAATGAAAATATAGATCCAGTAGTTTTTATACGTTCCCGTTAAATTCAAAGCCACATTTCCTAAAACAAGTGCCAAAGGAATAAACGCAAACTTCCATTGGTTAGAGAAAAGCTGACGCATACACAAGCCGACAAATTTATTTTTTTCTAACGCGAATTTCTTCGTTTTAATCGCTAGTGGATTCGAAGGTGCTTGCATTTGGCGCTGTTGAGCACCGTACATTTTAGACATATGGAATGATTTTTAAACGCTAATTAAGGCGTAAAGGTACGAAAATTGGATAATTTTGGTAATTTTAAAGCGTACAATTTGAATTAAAGCAATCCCTATGTCTGCCAAACAAGTTCTCGATGGTCCTGCCCTGCTTCAAAAAATCCGTAGAATTGCCTTTCAAATCTATGAGAATAACTTCGAAGAGACCGAAATTGTTATTGCGGGAATCGTAGGCGAGGGTTTCGCTTTCGCCGAACTGTTGTGCCAGGAAATCAAAAGTATCTCAAAAATCAAAGCCATTCCAGTCAAAATTGACTTAAACAAGGAACATCCGTACGAACGCCCTGTAAAATTTGAAGGGGGAACGGATGCCTTAGAAAATAAGGTTATCATCGTAGTAGACGACGTTTTGAACACGGGACGCACCTTCTCTTATAGCCTGGCACCCTTCTTAAGCATGCACGTAAAACGCATACAAGTGGCTGTCATCGTAGATCGAAACTACAAGCGCTTTCCTATTTCGGCGGATTACAAAGGGTATGAACTTTCAACGACGCTTTCTGAGCACGTGCAAGTGATCTTGTCAGATCCAACAAAAAGAGGGGTGTATTTAGCTTAGTTTTTCTGCCAAATTTCCCAAGCCTTATCGGCCTGGCCTTGCAACATCTCCAATCCGGCGTAAATGCCTCCTACGTTGTGCTCGAGACCTGCTTTTAAAAAGGCTGTCTCTAAAGGATTGTACACAATGTCGTACAAATAATGTTGCTTATTTAATAAGTCGTAAGGAATGGGTGGCTTATCATCCACCTTTGGAAACATTCCTAGCGGGGTTGTATTGACGATAAGGCCAATCTCCTCCATGAGTGAAGGCATAGACTCGTAAGTTATCGTCTCATCCGATGCTTGACGTGAAACCTTAATTACCTCAAATCCCATATCTTCCAAGGCCACAATGATCGCCTTTGCCGCCCCCCCTTGACCTAAAACGCAAGCCTTTAAGGATCCGAAGTTTTTGAATTTGTCCCAAAACTCTACCGTCGTGCGAAACCCCCAATAATCGGTGTTATACCCGCGAGTATAGCCGTCAGCGGCAATTTTGATAGTATTTACGGCGCCAATCGTAGCTGCAGCTAAATCGATCTCATCTAGCAAAGGCATGACCAATTGCTTATATGGGATAGTCACGTTTAGGCCTTTCAGATTCGGGTTAGCATCTAGAATCGCTTTGAATTCCTCGATACTGGGTATGGGAAATTGCTCGTAGGCGTGAGTTTCAGAGAGACCCAGCTTTTCGAATTTTTCAGTAAAATAGGCTTTGGAAAACGAATGCCCTAAGGGATAACCAATCAGGCCATATAAGTGCGAGATAGCCATCTTATTTGCGTTTTGAAATCAAACCCCAAAGAATAGGCAAAACAGAAACACCCACGATTCCTAAAACGACCTTCTCGAAATTTGCCTTCACAAATTCATTATCGCCTAAGAAATAACCAGCCGTAGAAATACTGCTTACCCAAAGGGTAGCCCCTAAAAAGCCGTATAATAAATAAACCGAATAAGACATGCGACCAGCACCTGCCACAAATGGAGCTACGGTACGAACGATAGGAATGAAACGCGCTAGGATAACCGTTTTCGGGCCATATTTGGCATAAAACGCCTCTGTTTCTTCAATATGCTTGCGCTTCAAAAACAAGACCTGTTCGCGCTCTCGAATGACATTACTAAAGTATTTACCCATAAAGTAATTGACTTGATCTCCTAAAAGAGCCGCCCCGATTAACAAGGGAATCACCGTTCCTAAAGATAACTCACCACTTGCAGCAGCTAATAAGCCCACCGAAAATAACAGGGAATCCCCTGGCAAAAAGGGCATTACGACTAATCCCGTTTCCACAAATACAATCAGAAACAAGAGACCATAGGTCAATGCGCCGTGAGCGGCAATGAACTCCGACAAAAAAGTCAAGGGATCCTTTAAAAGATCTAATAAAAGCTGCAGCATCCGAACTATTTCGTTAAGAAGTGGTCAAACGTATCGCCACGTAATCCTAAACGAATCGTTTCTAGTGAAACTACTTCCTGAGGAGCAATATTTCCTACGTTTACGTTCGCTCCTACGAGTTTCACGAACCAAACTTGCTGTGATTTTTGCGGTGCCTCCCAGATGATTTTCTCCTCTGGAATCTCCGTTAAAATTTCTTCTACTAAACCTTGGCGAACCTCTCCAGATGCACGGAATAACCCCACATTACCTCCTTCACGCGCCTCTCCGATTACTTTCCAAGCCCCCGCCTCTAATTCCATGCGCATCAGTTTAATCCACTTGTAAGGAGGGATAATTTTTGCTTCGTCCTTAGAACCCACTTCTGAAAGAACAGTTACTTGGGTAGCCAACGTGCGGATTAATTCACACTTAATGTCAGACTCCATTTCGATGGAACCATCCGAAACTTCCGCATGCTCCATACCGAATTCGTCTAATAGACGACGGTAATCCTCGAATTGACCACGAATATAAAAGGCTTCAAATAGCGTGCCTCCAAAATAGACCGGGATGCCAGCTGACCTATATATAGCTAACTTGTCTTTCAAATTAGGAGTAACATAAGAAGTCGCCCAACCTAATTTGACGATATCGGTGTAATCAGCGCTGGTCTCTAAGAAATCTTCTACTTGACGCAGACTTAGTCCTTTATCCATCACCATCGTTAAACCTTTTTGACGTGGTTTAGTTGTACGTTCAGGAATTTGATTTAAATGATAATTCATATAGTTTATTAATGGATTGGTACGGTTTTGTGCCAAATATCTACAAAAATAAGCATTCCATTTGATTGCCACAAACCTGATAAACTAGATTCGTTTGTATATTTGTTTCACTAAAACATCATGTAAGATGAAAAAAACTATTTTCTCCTTTTTTACACTCCTTTTAATTTCCCTTACAAGCCTTGCCAATTCTAATGCTGACGCTATTCTAGGAGAATGGCTTTCACAAGAAAAAGATGGGAAAATCATCATTTTCAAACAGGGAGACCACTATTTTGGTAAAATTTCCTGGGGTAAAACAACTGGCAGAAAAGATGGAAAAAACCCAGACGAAAAATTACGAGGTC
>JBIILT010000119.1:0-5304 GCA_044338355.1 Aquirufa sp. | reverse complement strand
GCCTAGGTCTTTAGAGAAATACAACGTAGACTCTTTTATCTCATCTAAAGCATATTTTTTCCCTTCAATTATACTTTCTGGGCTTTCGTTTTTCACCCAAATATCATGGTTACCTAATGATTGAATAATGGGCACCGAAAGTTCTTTTTCAATCACATTATTCCAGGTACGCCACTGTTTTTCAGCTATCACTCTTCCGCCTCTATGCGCATCCATAATCGCATCGCCACTGTTAATAATAAGGTCGGGTTTGTGAGGTAAAGATTGAATGTGGTCTAAACACTTAGAAAAGCCTTTCGCAGCCCCTATTAAAGGCATCATGTGCACATCTGTAATATGCGCAATTCGAAAAGGTTTTTCAGGAGTGGGGGTGGTATTTGCTCTCCCAAGGTGGGGAAGAGTGAGGGTTCCAAGGCTTAATCCCAAGGTTTGCAGAAGGGATCTTCTATTCATTTAATAGAACTAAATGTCTATACAAAACTATGGAAATCGCGATGTCTCCATGTTGATTAATAATGAACATATTATTAACAAATCATAAAAAAAGGGAGCTTTTAAGGCTCCCTTTTTGTTATTATCTAGCGTGACCAGCGGAATCTGCGTTTGTTTAACATACCCGATAAACCCCTTCCTTGGTTTTCGCTGAAGTTAGCTACATAAACCGGCTGAGCGATTAGGTCAGACAGGTGTCCCGCCATTAATCGCTGTGATTGCGAAACCCATTGCTGGTATTGGTCTTTCACTGAAACGTGTGAAGGCAAGTAGTTTTTGAAGATGCTTAAGTCAAATGACGAAGCCCCTATTCCTGCTCCGGACATTTCGCCATCAAAGGCATTAATCATTTGTTCAATGTGATTAGGTACAGGAACCATCATTGCCGGCTTGCCTAAATACATCGCCTCAGCTACGGATTCGAAACCGGCGGTGGAAATAAGGCCAGCGCATTCCGTCATTTTGGACAGATAATTTTCTGCATCAATCGGGTGAAAAGTCAATGAATCTGAATAGTGGTAGGTCTCTCTGCGCGCTGGATTATCCCAAAAACAATCCAATTTCACGTCTGGATTCGCATTTGACCAAGCCATAATATCTTCTGATAAACGGAAGTGCGTTAAATACGCTAACCAACGCTCGCCCGCTTTCGGTACAATGCTTTTTACTTGTTGGCGCAAAAGCGGTGGAACCACCTCAATTTTCGCGTCATTATCAATAGGGCGGAAGGATAAGCCTAATAATTTCTTAGAACCGATCGACGTAATCATCGTATTCATATTCAAAAGAATACGGTCGACCTTCTTCTCCGCGATGCTCTCGAAATTCTTATTTAATAATAGATATTGATGTCCCACGGACATCGTCGGGATTTTAGACCCTGATTTTAACTTATATAATCCTGTGATGGATTCGTAGAAATTCACAATTCCATCTGGTTGCAACTCATTGATAAACTCCTCTAGCTGCGTCGCACTTCTCCAAAACGTTTTGAAATTCGTAAAAGCCTGAGCTGCCGTTTTAAATAGCTGCACAGATTTACCATTCCCAAAAATAATCGACGGACTATTGTATTGAAGTAAGGGTGTGTCACCAATGAAATCAAGAAAAAACGAGGGAATCTTGCGTCCTTGAAATGAACCCACCGCGTAACCGATTACCTCGTGACCTGCTTCGCGAGCAATTTGCGTAAATGAGATCGCTTGGGTTAAATGCCCACGACCTTCTCCTTGTACAGTAAAAATGAATTTTCCCATCTTATTCTACTTCTGCAGCGGTTTTTTCGCCTAAAATTTCGTTTAACTCTGCTTTTAAATTGTAGTTCGGGAATTCGATGATCTGCCATTCCCCTTTGTGTGTTTCCACTAAAGCCGTCAATGATTCCACCCAGTCTCCTGAGTTCATGTAGGCAATTCCGTCGATCATTTTGATCTCTGCTTTGTGGATATGACCACAGATGATGCCATCTGCGCCTTTGGCCTTCGCTAATTCCGCTAATTTCTCCTCAAAATCTGAGATGAAATTCACAGCCGCCTTCACTTTTTGCTTGATTACCTGCGATAAGGAATAATAAGGCTTCCCCTGCCAGCTGCGGTATTGATTATACCATTTGTTTAACCACAACAAGAACGTGTAACCGATATCGCCCAGGTAGGCCAGCCACTTCATATGACTCGTAATACTATCGAAAATATCGCCGTGCGTAATAAAGTATTTCTTGCCAAAACTCTTCAACATATAATCCTGGCGGATCGAAAACTGCTTCCCAATCTTCAACGGAAGAACTTGCTCCAAGAAATCATCATGATTCCCGCGCAAATAGATCACCTCCGTATCCCATTTGTCCATCATCTTTAACACACTGCGGAAAAATGCCGTATGCTTCTTCTTCCAGCTGCCGCCTTTTTTTAGCTGCCAGCCGTCGATGATGTCTCCGTTTAAGATGAGTTGGTGGCACGAATGTGCGCGTAAAAATTCGTTAACCTCGGCTGCTCTAGCTCCCTTGCTACCTAAATGCAAGTCTGAGATAACGATCGTTTTGTAGGTGGGTAGTGAAAGACGGCCCATGTTTACCTATTTGGTTTACCAAAAATAGGCCATCACTTTAAACTCCTGATTAAGCGAATGTTACGCTAAAGTTAAATCTACCAGACCATCGGAACCTCGATCAACAAGACCTTCGTGTCTGCTGTCGCTGCCTTCACCTCAATGGTTTCCGTCTGTGAAATCCCGATTGCATCTCTTTTGCTCAGTTTTTCACCAGCTACCTCGATGCCTCCTTCGATCACGAACACAAAGGCTCCTTGCTGTGCCCCGTGAAGCGCATAGCTCAGACTTTCTCCTGTCGCTAATTCCGTGATATTAAAATAGGTATCCTGATTGACTTGCAGCGAATCGATGTCCGTGCCCAGCGGCGAAACCACTGTCTTCCATTGACCCTTAAAGTCCTCCGTATTATAGGTACGCTGATCGTAGCGCGGAGTGATATTTTTCAGCTTGGGCATGACCCAGATTTGGAATAATTCCAAAGCCTCTGTTTGGCTCGCATTAAACTCCGAATGATAAATCCCAGACCCAGCAGACATAATCTGCACATCCCCCGCATTAATAATCCCATTCGTCCCCATCGAATCCTCATGCGCCACCGCACCCTTCATCGGAATAGTCACGATCTCCATATTGTCATGCGGATGTTTACCAAAACCCATCCCAGCCGCAATAAAATCATCATTCAGCACGCGCAACGCACCAAAATGTATCCTCGCTGGATTATAATAGCCAGCAAAACTAAAACTAAAGGCGGTCTTTAACCAGCCGTGATCGGCTGTTCCGCGGGAGGAGGCAGGGTGTAGTTCGGTTTTCATAAAAGTAGTCGCTAGTCGCTAGTCGCTAGTCGCTAGTCTATAATTTTCGGGTGCAAAGTTCGAGATTTTTTATCTCTTATCTATACTCTATAATCTCCTAAAACCAAAAGAGCCAGAACAAAGTTCCAGCTCATTTGACTCTCGACTAGTGACTAGCGACTAGTGACTATAGATATTGATTCGCATTCGTCGCGTTCAAGTCTTCGAAAGCTGTTTTTAAACGAGCTACCAAAGTCTCTTCGCCCTTACGTAACCAAACGCGTGGATCGTAATATTTCTTGTTCGGAGAATCGTCACCTGTTGGGTTACCGATTTGGCCTTGCAAATACGCTTCGTTTGCTTTGTAGAATCCTAAGATACCTTCCCAAAAAGCCCATTGCGTATCTGTATCGATATTCATTTTGATTGCACCATAAGATAATGCCTCACGGATTTCCGCGCGAGATGAACCAGAACCACCGTGGAATACGAAGTTGATTGGTTTCTCAGGAGTCAAATTATATTTGGCCTTAATAAACTCTTGTGAATTCTTTAAAATCACCGGCTGTAATTTCACGTTACCTGGCTTGTAAACTCCGTGTACGTTACCGAATGCCGCAGCGATCGTGAAACGGTGAGAGATTTTAGACAATACTTCATAAGCATAGGCCACCTCTTCCGGTTGTGTATATAATTTAGATGAATCAACGTCAGAATTATCTACGCCATCTTCTTCACCACCTGTTACTCCTAATTCGATTTCTAAGGTCATGCCCATTTTAGACATACGCTCTAAGTATTTAGCGCAGATTTCTAAGTTTTCTTCCAAAGGCTCCTCCGACAAATCAATCATATGAGAAGAGAACAAAGGTTGTCCCGTCTCAGCGAAGAATTTCTCACCAGCATCTAATAAACCGTCGATCCAAGGCAATAATTTTTTCGCGCAGTGGTCTGTGTGTAATACAACTTGTACACCATAGGCTTTCGCCATTTGGTGAACATGGTAAGCGCCAGAGATCGAACCAGCGATTGCCGCTGCTTGATTCTCGTTAGAAAGCGTCTTTCCTGCGTAGAAAATACCACCACCGTTAGAAAATTGGATGATTACTGGAGAATTCACAGCTTTTGCTGCTTCTAATACCGCGTTCACTGTATCAGTACCTGTTACGTTAACCGCTGGCAATGCGAATTGATTTTTCTTAGCGATTTCAAATAACTCTTGAACCGCATCTCCGTGCAACACTCCTTTTTGATTGGATAAACTTGACATAATGCTTTTTTTTCTTTGGAAATAAATAAAAACTGCCTGATTTTCAGCAATTAAAGCCCAAAAGTACAAACTATTATTCGTTTTTCGAGGGCTAAACGCGCAAAAGCGCGAAGTCACGACTGGGACGAAGTCGACTAAGTCACGAAGTGACGACTAGGACGAAGTCGACTTAATTTTAATTTAACCATTTGATTTTATAAAAAAATGCTAAGAATTCTTCGCGTTTTTTTAATTTAACGCCATGAAAAAAATCCTCTTCCTTCTCCTATCTTTTTCTGCGTTCAGCCAAAACAATCAGATCGTTCGCGGACCTTATTTGCAATCAATGACCTCTGAATCAGTTTTGATTCAATGGCGTACCGTATCGCCTCAATCCAGCCAAGTAACTTTGGCGACAAAAGGGGAGAAGAAGTCCCGCGTTATAGCGGATACGAATCGCGTGATTGATCATATAGTGAAAGTGTCAGGACTTAGCCCTACTAAATCCTATACCTATAGTATATCGCCAAATCATCAGGGAAGTTTTCATACCAAACCGAAGGCAGGGGATCCTAATCCGGTGCGCATTTGGGCACTAGGGGATTTTGGCTATGTTTCACCTAATCAAAAAGCGGTAATAAACGCCATTAAGAATTACACGGCGGATAAGCCAATCGATGCTTGGATTTGGTTAGGCGACAATGCCTATAATAATGGCAA
>JBIILT010000017.1:0-13247 GCA_044338355.1 Aquirufa sp. | reverse complement strand
CCCTCAATTCTTTGTCAAAACTATTTTCAATTCCTACCCGTCCTTTATCACGCAAGTCTTTTAGATAACCTACGGTCCGATAAGCCATTTGGCCAAAGGGTGCATAGCGCACATTAATCTTATCAAAAACTACCCCCGATTGATTCGATGTTTTCGCATCTTTAAACAAAGGGAAACTCAATACCTTCTTCTTTTCTTGGTAATCCAATAGGCGATTATTCAACAGCAAATAAGTTCGACCGCTGCGTCTGGCAGCCGCAATCTTCTCTTTGTATTCATCCGCTGTGCGATCTTTAAAAAAATTAGATAGCGCCGCAGCTAGACCATCAATGTGCTGCTTGTAAAACTCATCTGATTTCGTGTTCCCCGTTAATACAGAAGGGTCCATCCCTAAACGATATTTAGGTAAGGTAGTAGACAATAAACTACCATCATCTGAGTAGATATTTCCTCGCGTCGCCTCAATTTTCCGCTTCTTTACATAGGTAGCCATTGCCTCCGAGCGAAATCTAGGTCCTTTCAAAACGACCACCTTATACAAACTGAAAAGTAGGTACAAGAAAACAGCCAAAATAATAATAAAAAACGTGTAAAAACGTCTTGTAATTAAGCCCCGAATATTAGGTCTTTTCTCTTTAGCCATTACTAATCTTTGTTGACTTTAATGATGATTTTAGTAGGAGGAATCGTACTTACGCCTATTTGGTAACGCCTTAAGGTTTCTTCCAAATTACTTTGCTTACTTACTTTCATATACTCCGCTTTTTGCGTTGTATAATCAGCTCGATCCTCTTCTAATGCACTTTTTTCCTTTTGTATTTGATGTAGTTTACCATCCGCTAATATTGAATAATAGATATTAACGAGGGTCAAAAAGGCTATGAAAGCAATTCTTTTCACCCACATGACTGGCAGTTCACCACCAGTGAAATAATCGATGTTAAAAATGGAATCAAATATCCCCTCTTTTTTAGGGCTTGAGATTCGCTTAGGTCCGCCTTCCGTAGGTTCGATCGGTGTTGCCATATTATAATTTAGACGCTATTCTTAATTTTGCGCTTCTAGAGCGCGGATTTAATTTCAATTCTTCTTCTGAGGCGGTGGTTGGTTTGCGAGTCACTGACTCTAAGGGGCGGTGTACTACCCCGAACAAATCCTTATCCTCTTTCCCTTGCACATTCCCAGCTTTGATAAAATTCTTCACCAAACGATCCTCTAACGAATGGAACGACATGATGACTAATCTACCTTCAGGCTTCAAAACCACTGGGGCTTGAGCTAAAAATTCTTCTATCACAGCTAGCTCTTGATTCACTTCAATTCGAATCGCCTGAAAGACCTGAGCGAAGTATTTAAACTCCCGGTGTTTAGGAGCTAATTTATTCAAAATTTCTTTAAATTCCTGCGTGGTCTCTAGGGCTTTTCTGGTACGGGCTTGAATTATAGCTTGGGCCAAAGTTCGGGCATTCTTCACTTCCCCATACATCCCTAATATTCGTTGCAATTCAGATGCTGAATAGCTATTCAATAATTCTGCCGCAGTCATCGATGCAGAGGGGCCCATTCGCATGTCCAAAGGCCCATCAAATCGAATTGAAAAACCTCGCTTTGGAGCATCTAACTGAAAAGAGGACACCCCGAAATCAGCTAAAATTCCATCCACCTCTTTCACTCGATGCAAGCGCAAATATTTCTCTAAGTGGCGAAAATTTGCCGTAATTAACGTTAAACGCTCATCATCGATCTTTTCAGCCTGTTCCCACGCATCTGGATCTTGATCAAAGGAAAACAACCTTCCCTCTGGTCCTAGTTTAGCTAGAATAGCTTTAGAATGTCCTCCTCCTCCAAAGGTCACATCCACATAGGTACCCGCTGGATCGATATGTAAACCATCGATGCATTCGTTCAACATGACGGAGGTATGGTAGGTGTTTTCGGACATAGTTTTGGCTGAAAACAAAAATACAAATTATCCCTCGGCTATGCCATCAAATTACGAATTTGTAGCGGTTTTTTTTGTGGCTAGTTTCGAACCCGTATCTTTGTTCAAACGCCTGTTATATTCTTGTATGAAAAAGACCTTAATTGCACTCTTATTTGCCCCCTTATTGAGCCTTGCACAAGTGCCTGTTTCAGGAATTTGGCGCGCTTCTATTGCGACGCACGGTGGCGGATTACCTATTAACTTTGAAATTAATCCGAGTTCAAAATCAGAAAATCTTGATATCAAGATCATCAATGGCACTGAAAAATCAACGCTAGGCGACTCCTATTTCAGAGCGGATTCCTTAGTGGTTCCATTTGACCTATATGATGCAGAATTGGTCTTTCGAGTGACAAAATCAACCGAAATGCAAGGCTATTTCGTCAAAAAAAGAAATGGCAAAACGGCTTATCGCATGGCCATTTCTGCGCTTGCAGGCGAGGCAGACAGGTTTCTAAATTTAAAACCCTCCATTGTAAAAGTGAACGGCAAATGGATGGCTGACTTCTTTAGTGATGCCACGAATCACAGCCCTGGCGTGGGTGTCTTCGAACAAATAGGAAACAAGGTGACTGGGACATTTTTACGTACTTCGGGCGATTACCGATTTTTACAAGGCAATGTAAGTGGTGACAGTTTATTTTTAAGCTATTTCGATGGTAGTGGTGTGAACATGCTAAGAGCAAAAGTGAGCGGCACGCATTTTACTGGCCGATATACTTCAGGTTTGAGTGGGGTAAGAACAGTGGAGGCGACGTTTGATCCAAATGCAGCCTTACCAGATTTGAAGAAATTAAGCTTTCTAAAGCCAGGTTACGACCGAATCGATTTCAAATTACCCACTACGGCAGGTGAGCTAATTAGTTTGCAAGATGAGCGCTTCAAAAACAAAGTGGTCGTTATTGAATTAATGGGGTCTTGGTGTCCAAACTGTTTGGATGAATCAAGGTATTTGTCTCCATTTTATCAGAAATACAAAAATAAAGGAGTAGAAGTGATTGGTCTTTCATTTGAAAATTCGGCAGACCTAGCGATTTCAGGTCCGAAAATAAATAACTTCCAAAAGAAAATCGGCATCAGTTATCCCCTATTATTTGCAGGTACAGCTGAGGACAAAACGATTGCTCAAGTGCTACCTATGCTGAGTAAAATGAACGGCTATCCGACCACTTTTATCATTGATAAAAAGGGAATCGTTAGAGAGATTCATACCGGATTCTCCGGACCAGGAACTGGGAAATATTATGCGGATTGGATTTCTGAATTTGAGCATACCATTCAGAGCCTTTTAGCCGAGAAATAATGAGAATTCTCGCCCTTTTTTGTTTGATTTCACTATCAGTTCAGGCTGAAAAACCTTCCTTAAAAAAATGGATGACACCCTTAGCTTTGGGAATGGCTAGTGGCATTACCTACAACCCATTTGCAAAGCAGATTCAATCAAACATAGTGGCACCCGGGAAATTAACGCAACTAGATGATTTCACCCAATATGGGCCGGCTATATTGCAAATAGGGGCTCGTTTAGGGGGCTACAAAGGCAAAAATGAAGCTTTCGACCAGGCTGGAATATTCTTATTGGGAACAGGTATCTATGTGGTAACTGTCCAAGGATTAAAAGCTTCCATTAAGGAAGCGCGACCGGATGGATCAGATAAAACGTTTCCTTCAGGACATACCGCTACGGCTTTTTTCGGGGCCACTGTTTTAGCACATGAATTTCAAGATACCCATCCAGAACTTGTGATTGCAGGTTATACCTTAGCCACAGCAACTGGCGCGCTTCGTATTGCGAATAATAAACATTGGGTAACAGACGTGTTGTTGGGCTCCGCAATAGGCATCGCTTCAGCAGAATTAGCCTATATTTTATACCCGAAAGTGCGTCAACAATGGCAAAAACTGAATCGTTTTACCTTGACTCCTCAAGTAGCACCTGCGTATTATGGTGCGCGTATGACTGTTGGTTTTTAGTGCAATAGTAGATACAGACCAGCACCTGCGAAATACCCCATTAAGGCAAGAAAGCCTATTTTTTTCAGGTACCAGCCAAATTCGATTTTCTCCATTCCCATCACGGCAACTCCGGCAGCAGATCCAATAATCAAGATACTTCCACCTGTTCCGGCACAAAAGGCAAGGTATTCCCACATCTCATGATCCATGGGGAAATCAGCCAAGGAGTACATACCCATGGTGGCCGCCACTAGCGGTACATTATCTACCACCGCAGAGGCTAAACCAATGATGGTGATAATCAGACTTTGGTTACCTAAAGAGGCTGCTAATTGATCCGAAAGTGCATGTAAATAACCAAAAGACTCTAAACCTCCGATGGCTAATAGAATTCCCAAGAAAAAAAGAATGCTGGAGGTATCGATTTTAGTTAAGGCATGACCCACACTTAAATGCTTTTTAGCAGCTTCGTCCTTTTCCGAATGCAAGAGTTCCGACAAAATCCATACTAATCCTAGGGCTAACAAAATGCCCATGTAAGGAGGCAAATGGGTCAAGGTTTTGAAGATTGGAACACCAATTAATGAACCTGCCCCTGCGAAAAGCATGATTTTGCCATCTCGCTCTTCTATCGAACTTAAGGCAGCAGATGCTGCAGGCTGACCAATGGCTTGATTTTTCAAGACAAAAGAAGCAATCATTAAAGGCACAAGTAAAGCAACTAAAGAAGGCAATAATAAACTTTGAATAATACCAGTAGCCGAAACTTGACCTCCAATCCATAGCATTGTCGTCGTCACATCTCCGATGGGCGACCAAGCACCGCCAGCATTCGCGGCGATAACTACTATACCGACAAAATACTTGCGGGTTTCCTTATTGCTGATCAACTTCCGTAACAAGGTGACCATCACAATGGAGCTGGTCAAATTGTCTAAAACGGCAGACATAAAAAAGGTGATCAAACCTACTATCCAAAGCAGTTTGATCACCTTATCTGTTTTAATTAATCTCGAAACAAAATAAAATCCTTGATGAGCATCGACTAATTCGACTAGCGTCATCGCACCTAACAGGAAGAACAAAATCTCCGAGGTCGAGGCTAGGTGATGCCCTAATTCGGATGCATCTCCCTTCGAAATCGCATAGATTGTCCACACAATTACGCCTGTAACCAAGGCTGTAGCCGTTTTATTGATCTTTAAGGGGTGCTCTAACGTAATAGCTAAATACCCTAGTATAAAGACAATAATGGATGCGATTCCCATCTTATTTTAATTTAGCCACGGCCGCTTTGATGCGATCGCAAGCTTCTACTAGTTGCTCATCCGCTGCAGCAGTTGAAATACGCATACAATCTGGCGCACCAAATCCTGATCCAGCTACGGTCGCCACAAAGGCATCAGCTAATAACCAAGAACAGAAATCATCCGAATCGTTGATTACCGTTTTACCATCTGTTTTACCGAAATAGTAAGAAATATCTGGGAATGCATAAAAGGCCCCCTCTGGCATATTTACTTTAAATCCTGGAATCTCACGTAATTTTTCTACCACTAATTTACGACGGCGATCGTAGGCCGCTTTCATTTCATAGGCATGATCTAAGCTGCCATTAAAGGCTGCAACTGCCGCTTTTTGAGCGATGGAATTCGTACCTGAAGTCACTTGACCTTGTAATTTTTCAATTCCGTCAGCAATCCATTTCGCAGCTGCGATAAATCCAATTCTCCAACCTGTCATGGCGTGACCTTTAGCCACCCCGTTTACCGTAATTACACGTTCTTTGATTTCTGGAATCGAACCGATTGAGAAATGACCTGCCTGTGTGAAGTTAATGTATTCATAGATTTCGTCGGCTAAAACGAAAATATTTTCATGACGAGCCACCACATTCGCGATATCACGTAATTCTGATTCTGTGTAAACCGATCCAGTCGGGTTGTTAGGCGAAGCGAACATCACCATTTTTGTTTTAGGCGTAATGGCCGCTTCAAATTGCTCTGGTGTTACTTTGAAGTTATTATCAAAAGCACCCTGAACGACCACCGTCGTACCTTCGGCTAATTTGACCATCTCAGAGTAAGAAACCCAGTAAGGAGCAAAAACAATTACTTCATCACCTGGATTTATTAAGGCTGCAATCGCGTTCGCTAAGGAGTGTTTTGCACCCGTGCTTACGACGATGTTTTCGGAACCCCATTCTAAATTGTTATCACGCTTTAATTTATTGGCAATTGCCATGCGCAAGTCTGGGTAACCTGCTACCGGCGAATACCCGTGAAAACCATCATCAATTGCCTTTTTAGCTGCCTCACAAATGTGAGCAGGTGTTTTAAAATCAGGCTCTCCTACGGAAAGACTGATTACTTTGTGACCTTGAGCTGATAATTCGCGCGCTTTTTTCGTCATTCCTAACGTAGATGATTCATCTAATGCTTGAATTCTTTGGGCTAATTGTGCTTGAGACATGGTATCTAGAAACGAATATTTGTATATAAAAACGGTAGTAAAATTACTTTTTTGCAGACGGATAAGCTAATAAAATGTGTAAAAATTAGGCTGTAATTCCTTGTGCCAAAACGGCATAGGCTCCTTTCTTGTTCTTCATCAATTCATCGTGGGTGCCACGTTCAGCGATTTCTCCTTTTTGAATCACTAAAATCTGATCCGCATGTTGAATAGTAGACAAGCGATGTGCAATGACTAAAACGGTGCGATTCTCCATCAAATAATTCAAAGCTTCTTGTACTAGTTTCTCAGATTCGTTATCGAGAGCGCTGGTAGCTTCATCTAAAATTAAAATGGGAGGATTTTTGAGGACGGCGCGAGCGATGGAGATGCGCTGTCTTTGGCCACCTGATAATTTAGAACCCCGATCTCCAATGACAGTTTCATATCCCTCAGGAATCGCTACAATAAAATCGTGGGCATTCGCAATCTTAGCCGCAGCTTTCACTTCTTCTAGCGAAGCTTCAGTTCCAAAGGCAATATTGTTAAATATCGTATCATTAAACAAGACGGATTCCTGCGTCACAATCCCCATTAAGCCTCTTAAGTCGTCCAAAGGGATGTTCTTCAAGTTCACTCCATCTAACGTAATTTTTCCGGTAGAAGCATCGTAGAAGCGGGGTAGCAAATCCGCAAGCGTGGACTTTCCTCCTCCAGAAGTCCCTACCAGGGCAATCGTTTTACCTTTGGGAATATCAAAACTAACTTTTTTAAGAATGGAACGGCCTTTCACGTATTCAAACCCAACACTTTCAAAGGAGATCTTATCTTTAAACTCGTTTACTGAGGTGATAGGTTCTTCCGCCACAATTTCTGAGGCTGTGTCCAAGATTTCAATAATGCGATCTGCAGAAGCCATTCCACGTTGAATGCCACTAAAAGCATCAGCGATGGACTTAGCAGGACGCATCACCTGAGAAAAAGTAGCAATGAAGGCAATAAAGGTGGAAGCTGACAATTCACCTTGTCCGCTGATGACCAGGCTACCTCCGTACAATAAAATACCCGTCAGTACGAATACCCCTAATGTTTCAGAGGTAGGCGAGGTTAATTCTTGCCGAAAAACCATCTTCAAAAGTGAATGTCTGTACCGATCATTGCCTGCTCTAAAACGAGCATCCATCATTCTCTCCGCCCGAAAAGCCTTCACCACACGCATGGCGCCAAATGTCTCATCTAATAAACTAATTATTCCACTTAAATGCTGTTGTACCTCTCCAGCTGCGCGTCTTAATCTTCTCGAAATGGTAGCAATGACAGAACCTGAGAGCGGTAAGATGATCAACGAAAACAAGGTTAATTTGATGGACATACTTGCCAGAAAAATAAAGAACATGATTAAGGTAAATAGCTCTTTAAACGTGGCAATGAAGGCGCGACCTATACTATTTTCCACTTCTTGAACATCCGTTGTAAGCCGAGACATCAGGTTTCCTTTTTTCTGCTCAGTAAAATAGCTTAAATCTAAACGGATGGCTCTTTCAAAAACGGCTTGACGTAACGAGAAAATGGTATCCGCTTCAACCCTTTTGAGGACTCTTTGAGAGAAATAACGGAAAAAATTCGCCAAAATCACCGAAACCAAAATAGCTCCGCAGGCATATTGCAATGCTCCAATTCGGCCAAAATTCTCCAAGGCACCATAAAAATAGTGATTGAACAAGAAAGAGAAATAAGAGGGGGTTAGCGAAAAAGCAGGTAGTACACGGTAAATCTGGAAATTCTCTGGTGCTGATTGGTCAAACAACACGTTCAGCAAAGGAATCAGCAAGGTAAAATTTAAGATGCCAAATAAACTTGCTAGCAAGGAAAATCCAAAGTATGGCAAAACATACTTACGGATTGAAACGGCATAGCTCAATAAACGAAAATATGTTTTCAATGCGGCTTTTTATCAAAATTTTGGTCAAATTACGACAATTTTCAGAAACTAATCCGAATGTCGCCTTTAATTTCCATTGTGATGGCCACCTTTAATGGGGAAAAATACCTCCAAGAACAGGTCGACAGTTTACTTGCTCAAAACTATCCGAATTTAGAATTCATCTTTGTAGATGACGCCTCTTCAGATCGCACTTGGGAACTACTTTCAACCTATGCAGCTACGGATAAAAGAATTTTGCTCATCCAAAATAAGCTAAATCAAGGGTATCGAAAAACATTTGAAAAAGGCATATTAAAAGCGCAAGGAGAATTTATTGCACTTTCAGATCAAGATGATTATTGGCTTCCATCTAAAATCACTGAATTAGTGAACGTGATTGGGGATAATTCCTTAGTGTACTCCGACTCTGAACTAGTCGATCGTTCAGGAAATCTGATGGGGAAAAAAATGTCTGACCTTAAACGACAAATTGCTTACAGTAGTCCATTAATGTACACTTTAGGGGCTTGGGCTCCTGGGCATAGTATGTTATTTCGAAAGGATCTGTTGCCCTTTGCTTTACCTGTGGTTGATTTTATGTCACATGATTATTTAATTGGCTTTGCGGCTACGTGTGCTAGCGGAATTGCCTATCTAGCTAAACCTTTGGTTCATTACAGACAACATGACACGAATACCATTGGAGCTAATTTAAATAAGACTTCAAAAAAATCTATTTCGAGAAAAGAGCGGAAAGCCCTAATTATAGCGCGATTAAACTTGATTTATGAAAGATGTCCAGTAGGACAAAATAAAGAAGTTTTGGAAAAATTTGCCTCCGCATGTACAGGAACTTCCCTATTAAATAGGATTCAAAGATTTCAAATTTTATATACTAATCGCCAAACGATGTTAGCCTATAAAGGGAAATCTGACCTAGGAAATATACTGTATTGCTTTAAGCTTCTTATTTCTGTTTTCTAAACGGAAGACTTAATCGGTAGTACAGATTCTTCAAATGCACAGTCAACGGAATCGAGCGTTGTACCAGCGTCCCATCGAATTTTTCTCCGCGTCTTAGATAGTATTTCGATAAAGTAGACGAGGTCATACCCCACTTGCGGATAAACTGGTAATAGCCCTTATTTTGCTTCACTCGTTTCACGGAAATGGACCCAAAATGGTAGACTCTACTCCGGGAAATTCCCTTAAATAAACGAACACCCTCCTGCCAGCATTTCATGGAGAAATCGGGATCGGAATACATTCCTGGCGAAAATTCATTTGAATAGCCCCCCACTTTATCCCAAAGCGAACGGTGGACCACGTTAGGCGGCCAAGTCGCTCCATGCCAGTCTTCGAAAGGTAAAGAAGCATAGGTTTTCAGAAGCCTTTCTTCCTCGAAAGTGGCGAGCGACCGGCCGTAATCGGCCTGAATGGAACAAGCACTTTGGGCTTTCGGCTCGATAGCTGTGGCTGATAAAAAGAATTCCGTATGCCCTATGTTTACGATTTCCTCTTTCAAAAAACCATCCCAATTAGGCAAAACGTACATATCGTCATTTAAATACAAGAAATAATCCGAATGCGCTAACTTGACCATGGCGTTCATTGCGTAGCAAACACCCACATTTTCACTGCTATACGAAAAAGCAATATCCTTTTGTGATTCGACCCATTCTTTCGAACCGTCATTAGCTTCATTCAAATGCAAAATGATTTCAAATGAGGTAGTCGAATGTTTTCGGATGGCGGCGATGCATAATTGCAGGTAGGCTAAATTATTCCAGCTCGGAATGAGGATAGAAAAATAAGGGTTCTTAGGCGCTAGGGGAGCTGGAAAAAATTGAATCGACTCTTCCATTACAGCATTTGGTAATTTTTGTATTCACTTACACGGTAACCCGTGAGGTCTTCAATTTTCTGCAAAATCTTCCGGCGCAAGGTCATTTTCTTCTCTAATTCGACTGGATCGAAATAGAAAGGCCAGTTCGAACGCGCCACGCGATCCGCCATTACGGCTGGATGCGTGCCTTCAAATCGGAACAAACGCTCCGCGTTACCGTAATCAAATTGGTAATCTGCCGGCACATTTTCTGTTAACCAGGCATCATTATGGTAGAATTGCGTAAAGTTGCGCACCTTATTATTTAAGCCTTCAGGCGGCTTCACCCAGCCATAATGATTCACGTAAGCCGGAATTAATTTAACTTTCAGCTTCTTGCCCTCTTTTCTAAAACCCTGTGCATCCTTGTAAGATCGAACCTCCGGATGCATTTTCACCACCCGAATTTCTCTTCGATACCAGCGCCTTGACACCGCCACATGCTGGTAGGAACCATAAAAATGACGGTAATTAAAGAGCAGTCCCTCCACGTTTGCATCCGCTAAATTTGCCTCCATCGCCGCTTTTACGATGGGCAAATCAGCCTCGTGCACGCATTCGTCACCTTGAATATAGAAAGCCCAATCCACGTCTTTAGAAATCACCTGAAGCGCTTTGTTCGTTTCTAAAGCGAATGTAGAGCCTCCGTCACGTTTCGATTCATCCCAAACCGTTTCAATTATTCTGATTTTATCTGATGGTATCGATTGAATTAAGGCCAAAGTCTCATCTTCCGACTTCCCCACCGCCACCACAAACTCATCACAAATAGGCAGAATAGACGTAATGGCTTCTACGATAGCATAATCGTTCTTCACGGCATTTCTAATAAAGGTAAAGCCGGCTATTTTCATCGATCGTATTTTACTTGAATGCCGTGGTATTTTGTTTGCTCCACATAATCTTTTCGCAATGGATGTCCCTTCCAGTCCTCTGGAAGCAATATTCTGCGTAAATCTGAATGTCCTGTAAAGTGGATGCCAAATAAATCGAAGGCCTCCCGCTCGTGCCAATCGGCCGTTCTCCAGACTGATGAAACGGAGGATACGGTAGGTTTTGCTCGATCTAAAATCACGCGCAAATGTAAGGTAATGTGATTCGGGATAGAATATAAGGTATAAATAACCTCCATTTTACCTGCCTCTGGTCCTTGGTCGATGGCCGTTAGGCAGGAAAGAGAATCAAAATAGGTGGCTGGATTTTTCCATAAGAACTCACAAACCGGCAAAATCTGCTCCGCAGGCAAAGTCAATCGACTCAATTCCTCTTCCCAGTGGGATTCAAAACCAAATTCTGCTTGCAAAAATGCTTGAATTGCTGCCAGTTCCATCCTATTTGTTTAAGGCTTCTAATATGCGGGTTGGGGCCACTAAGGTCTCCTGACTTATCTTTTGTTGCAATTTGATGATGCCGCCTAAAAGTGCTTCCGGACGCGGAGGACAACCCGGAACGTAGACGTCTACCGGAATAATTTTATCTACTCCTTTCACTACATGGTAGCCGTGTTCCCAATAAGGTCCGCCACAATTCGCACAAGAACCCATGGAAATTACATAACGCGGTTCTGGCATTTGTTCATAGAGACGGCGAATGCGATCTGCCATTTTAAAGGTCACGGTACCTGCCACAATCATCACGTCAGATTGACGCGGGGAAGGCCTTGGAAACACCCCAAAACGATCTAAATCATAGCCAGACGCAAAGGCTTGCATCATTTCGATCGCGCAACACGCTAAACCAAAACTCATGGGCCATAGCGAACTCGCCCGAGCCCAATTAAATAAATCCTCGACATTGCTTAGCACAAAGCCGTCGGATTCAAATTCTTGGTCTAAAAAACTCTTCATGTTTGGGGCTATTTTCGCAATCGTTCTGTAAATATACCTAAATTCACAAAATTTTTCGTGCATGTCAATGTTACCTTTTTTCGATACTGATTTAGCCAAACTTCGTGGGATGACTCCAACGAAGCTAACACTATTACAGACTGAACTGGGTATGTTTACGTACGGGGACTTAATTCAATACTTTCCCTTCCGCTACGAAGACCGCACCGTGGTTCATCCTATCGCCTCTATCACGGACGAAATGGATCATGCGCAATTTGTGGGCCGGATTCGTTTCAAAGAAAAAATTGGCGCAGGCCACCGTCAACGCATCGTTGCACAGGTATGCGATGCGACAGGGTGTATTGAAATTGTTTGGTTTCAGGGAGTAAAGTGGCTCGAAAAATCCTTGAATACGGGAGTCGACTACCTCTTTTATGGTAAGCCCACCAGCTTCAATGGCACGATTCAAATGACCCATCCCGAGATGGAGGTCTATAAAGGCGAACAAGCATCGGGTAAATATTTCCAACCAGTATATCCATTAACGGAGAAGCTGCGCAAGAAATACATCGATAGTAAGGCGATTGCGACACTGCAAAAAAACTTATTAGAAATCGCGTTTCCCTACATACGCGAAACCTTACCTGCAGAAGTCAATGCACAGTTTAAGTTGATCTCAAAGCAAGAAGCGCTTTATCATATTCATTTGCCCCAAAGCGAAAACTGGCTTCACCAAGCTCGGCGCCGACTGAAATTCGAGGAGCTTTTTTATAATCAACTGCGATTAATTAAGCAGAACCTAATTCGCAAGGTGGCATTCCCCGGCCAAATCTTTTCTTCCGCTGCTTTATTAACCAAGTTCTATCAAGAACACCTGCCTTTCGAATTAACCAATGCGCAGAAGCAGGTGATTCGGGAGATATTTGCCGATATGCGGTCCGGCCAACAGATGAATCGATTGCTGCAAGGAGATGTGGGTTCAGGAAAGACGATTGTGGCGTTTATTTCGATGCTTTTGGCGATTGACAACGGGACTCAGGCCTGCTTGATGGCGCCTACGGAGATTTTAGCAGATCAACATTACCAAGGTTTGAAGAAGTTTGCGGACTTATTAGGTTTGACGATTGCGAAGTTGACCGGCTCTGTGAAAAAGAAGGATCGAGTGGGGCTGCACGAGGATTTACAGTCCGGTAAATTGCAGATTCTAGTGGGAACACA
>JBIILT010000140.1:0-4712 GCA_044338355.1 Aquirufa sp. | reverse complement strand
TGTGCAGTTTAAGAACTTAGGAATGTGCATCATCGATGAGCAGCACCGGTTCGGGGTAGCACAGCGGGCTAAGCTTTGGGATAAGAATAAGGAGTTTCATCCACACATTTTAGTGATGACAGCGACGCCGATTCCACGGACTTTAGCGATGACACTTTATGGAGATTTAGATATTTCGATAATTAACGAATTACCCGTGGGTCGCAAGCCTATTCAGACTACACATCGCTACGACAGCCACCGCTTGCAGGTATTTGGTTTCATCCAAAACGAGTTAAGCAAAGGTCGTCAGATCTATATTGTCTATCCTTTGATCGAGGAATCCGAGAAAATGGACTTCAAAGACCTGATGGATGGTTACGAGAGTATATCAAGAGCCTTCCCGGAGGTGCCGTTGGGCATATTACACGGAAAAATGAAGCCCGCAGACAAAGATATAGAGATGGCCCGTTTCGTGAAAAACGAAACCAAAATCATGGTAGCTACCACGGTCATCGAAGTCGGGGTTAACGTACCAAATGCCTCCATTATGATCATCGAAAGTGCAGAAAGGTTCGGTTTATCTCAATTGCACCAGCTAAGAGGGCGCGTGGGTCGTGGAGCCGAACAGAGTTATTGCCTCTTGATGACGGGTTATAAAATCTCTGCAGATACGAAGAAACGAATTGAAACGATGGTAAAAACCAATAACGGATTCGAAATCGCCGAAGTCGATTTACAATTACGCGGTCCGGGAGACATTTCCGGTACCCGCCAAAGTGGAGCCATCGACTTAATGATCGCTGACCTGGCTAAAGATGGTGAAATACTAAAAGTAGCCCGCGAAACAGCCCAAAGAATCTTAGAAGAAGATCCAAACCTAGAAAAACCTGGTTATCAAATGATCCGCGAACAAGTGCGTTCTCAAAGGAAGGACACGACTAACTGGGCAAGAATTTCCTAATTCAAATTAGGATCATCTGGATAGGTAGAGAGAACTCTGAAATCACCGCCTTTGGCATACATAATCTTACGCCATAAACGCTCATGCGTTTCATCAAACACTAATTTATCATTCCCAGGATGCAAAATCCAGGCATTCGACTTCACCTCGCGCTCTAGCTGACCCGCTCCCCAACCCGAATAGCCAATGAAAAATTTGATTTCATCAAAGCCAATCTCTCCGGCCACCACCTTATCAATCGCAACTTCGAAACTTCCTGACCAATAAATGCCCGGGCCAATTAACACCCCATCCGGAATTAAATCAGGTCTGCGGTGCACAAACTGCATAATCGTAGGATCCACCGGGCCTCCAGAATACAAAGGAACATCCTCGAGCACCTTCTCATCTACAAAAGAATCAAAAACAATCTCCTGCTTATTATTCAGCACTAAACCGAAAGAATGCGCATTCGTATGCTCACAAAGCAAAATCACCGAACGATGAAAAGAGGGGTCCTCTAAGAAGGGCTCGGCTAACAAAAGCATGCCAGGTTCTAAATCCTCCACAGAATAATTCGGGTGCATAGCGCAGAAATTAGTAATTTTAAGAGATGATCACTCAGCTCTTCCTTTCTTTAGGCGGCAATCTAGGAAATACCCGGGAAATATTCGAGGGGGCCTACCCGCTAATTGAAAAAAAAATAGGAAAAATTTCGGTTTACTCGTCGATTTACCAAACCGAAGCCTGGGGTCCCATCCCGCAAGCTGACTTTTTAAATCAGGTTTTATTAGTAAGTACAACGCTTTCAGCGCAAGCCTGTTTAACAGAAATGTTAGCGATTGAAAAGGAATTTGGTAGAGAACGAAAAGAACGCTGGGGTCCTCGAACGCTCGATCTTGATATTTTGTATTACAGTGATATAACAATTGCAGAGCAAGACTTAACCGTTCCACACCCGCGTATCGCTGAACGTAAGTTTATCTTGACGCCTTTAGCAGAAATCGCCCCTTCTTTTACAGATCCTACTTCACGCAAAACCATGACGGCACTTTTAAATGAATGCGAAGATAGCAGCCAGGTTAATCGTTCTGTTTAGGAAATTTCCAACTCTTCGAGGTAATGCGTTCATAGAACTTTTCGTACAAAGGTAAGATCTTTACGATGTCAAATTCCTGCGCACGTTTCAGGGCATTAGCTTTCATTTTATCATGCAAAATAGGGTCAGATAGCATTTTAATGGCATTAGCAGCCATATCTTCCACATCACCTACTTCACTTACATATCCAGTGACCCCATGAATATTTACTTCTGGAATGCCACCAGCATTGGATGAAATAATAGGTACTTCGCAGGCCATCGCTTCTAAGGCGGCTAGACCAAAACTTTCTTTTTCAGAGGTGAGTAAAAATAGATCCGCTAAAGACAAAGCCTCCTCTATCCCATCCATCTTACCTAAGAAACGCACATCATTTTGTACCTCTAATTCCCGGCAAAGGGCTTCTATTCCAGAACGTTCTGGACCATCACCAATAAAGACTAATTTCGCCGGTATTTTTTTACGAACGATCGCAAATACTTTCACAATATCCTGAATACGCTTCACTTTTCTAAAGTTCGAGGTATGCATCAATAGCTTCTCGCCATTCGGACAAAGTGATTTCTTAAAGTGTTCATGTGGGCGTTTTTGGAACCGATGAAGATCAATAAAATTCGGAATTACCTCAATATGACTTAAAATCTCAAACTCATTATAAGTGTCATTCTTCAAACTCTCCGAAACCGCCGTGACGCCATCCGATTCATTAATCGAAAACGTAACCACCGGCTCGAAAGACGGATCACGTCCTACAAGAGTTATATCCGTTCCGTGCAAGGTTGTAATAACCGGCACGTGAATACCTTTGTATTTTAATATTTGCTTCGCTAAATAAGCCGCCGAAGCGTGCGGAATGGCATAATGAACGTGGATTAAATCCAACTTCTCGTTGATGGTCACATCCACCATTTTACTGGCTAATGCAGACTCATAAGGCAGGTATTCAAACAAAGGATAGGATGCCACAGAAACTTCGTGGTAAAAGATATTCTCCGAAAAAATATCTAATCGAGGGGGCTGCGTATAGGTGATAAAGTGTACTTCATGACCAGCTAAAGCCAAACCTTTGCCCAGTTCTGTTGCCACCACACCACTTCCGCCATACGTCGGATAACAAACGATCCCTATTTTCATGCCTTAAATTTAGCTGAAAGAATGTAAATTTGTGTTAAACAACTGATAACCTTTGAAAAATCTCGTCTTATTTGCGTCTGGTTCGGGTTCTAATGCCGAAAAAATCATCGAACATTTCAAAGGTTCCGATCAAGTTCAAATCACCCACATTTACTGCAATAACCCATCTGCGGGCATCATTCAGCGGGCAGAGCGACTAGGCGTTCCTTGCCGAGTTTTTGACCGAGAATCCTATAAGAACGGAACGGTGTTAAAAGAAGTTCAATCACTACGCACGGATTGGATTATTTTAGCTGGTTTCTTGTGGTTGATTCCTTCGGAGTTTGTACAGGCGTTTCCTCAACGAATTGTGAATATCCATCCGGCCTTATTACCAAAATTTGGCGGAAAAGGCATGTATGGCCATTTCGTACATGAAGCTGTCGTAGCCGCTGGGGAGAAAGAATCGGGGATAACAATTCACTATGTGAACGAACATTATGATGAAGGAGGGACGATCTTCCAGAGTTCTTTCCCGGTATTGCCTACGGATACCGCTGAGGATGTCGCTAAAAAAGGTCAGGTGTTAGAGCACCGTGATTTCCCACGAGTGATCGAATCGCTTGTTTTACCAGCCTCCTCCTAAAACTCTGTACAAATTAATGGCTCTCATCCATTGATTTCGAGATATTTCCAATAATTCTAATTCGGATCTCAAGGCGTTTTGCTGGGCTGTTAATACCTCTAAATAACTGGCGTTTGCTGTTAAAAATAAGGTTCCCACGGTATTGATTGCCCCTTTTGTTAATAATACCTCGCGTTGCTTCAGTTGCTGTTGGGTCTGTAAATAGGTCAAAGACTTTACCTGGGTATCCCATTCTAAATAGCCTTTCACTAGTGCATTTTGGTAGGCTAAATCTTGCGCCTTCCAAGAAGACTCGGTTCGCAACATCTCAGCTGTAATAGCCGATCTGTTTAACCATGGTGCAGTAATTCCTCCCAATAATTGATAGGCCATCGACGCAGGTAGCTGGAACAAATAAGCTGGCTGGAAACCCTGTACACCTAAAATTCCTGATAGCACAATAGAAGGCTTTAAAGCTAATGCGGCACTTTCTTTCGTTTCAAAAGCAGCCATCAGATTTAATTTTGCCTGTTTTACATCTGGTCTACGCCCTAATTGATCTATTTTTAATCGAGCAAACAAGCTGGTATCTAAAGCACACTGGAAGGGGAACTTCGATCGATGAATCGATGCCGTAGGCTTATTTAAAAGGAATCGAATATCATTCTCTAACGTGGTGATTTGCTGAAGCACATTACCCTCTTGCGCGCGCGAGTTTAACCACTGCGCTTCTAGTTGTTGGACGGCTGATTCATTGACCGAACCTGCCTCTTTCTGTACCTGGACTAATTCGAAGGCCTTACGCTGAATTTCAATATTGTTTTTCAAAATATCTAGTTCTTTGTCTAAAGCAATTAACTGTCCATAAGAAGTGGCTACGTCTGCCACTATAGAAGTGATTAGCCATTGTTGGCCTGACTCAGTAGCTAAATAACGTAGGGCACTAGCCTTT
>JBIILT010000118.1:0-5340 GCA_044338355.1 Aquirufa sp. | reverse complement strand
GAAAAGGAAGTTTTGCATAGTTCAGTTAAGGCTTGCCTGACGAAAGACCATTCACTTGTTCCTCTCGCTTCAGTGGACTTGCCTTTAGGTGTACCAGATGATATAGTTGCACATCTAAATGAGCTTTATGGGCCTGCGGCAGGCGAAGTCTATGGGTATGGAGCGGATCGATTACTGCCAGGCGAACCTTATCTTACCGGGGAGTTGGAGTACTTAAAGAAGAACGAAATGGCGGAGAAATGGGAGGACGTCTTAGCGCGTCGGTGGGGTATTTCCTTAAGGGATGAATCCTTAGCGAAAAAACTGCAGGCCACAAAAAAAGAGGCTTTCGCCTCTTAATTCTAATATTCGTCCTCGTTAAAGAAGAAGTCGTCTTTCGTCGGATAATCCGGCCAAATTTCTTCAATACTTTCGAATGGTTGACCATCATCCTCCAATTCTTGTAAGTTTTCTACTACTTCTAAAGGAGATCCAGTACGGATTGCGAAGTCAATTAATTCATCTTTTGACGCTGGCCAAGGTGCGTCTTCTAAATAGGAGGCAAGTTCTAGTGTCCAATACATAATTTATAGCTAATTTTTATTTCTAAAATACAAGTAGGTTTTTGATAAATGTAAACCCTTACTAACTGCAAAAGTAAAATAAAAATGTATTTATGAAAGATTTATTTTTTAAATTTTCATTAATTATCAAAACCTTGATTTAAGCCCCTAATTATGCCTCCATCAATACCCGTTTCAATTGAAGTCTGTGCTTATTCATTATTCTCTTGTCTTGCAGCAGATCGAGCTGGTGCGCAACGTGTTGAGCTTTGTGCTTCTCCTTGGGAAGGTGGAACTACACCGAGTGCTGGCTTAGTGGAACAAGCGCTGCGCATGACTACTTTAGAGATTCATGCGATGGTTCGCCCACGAGGGGGAGATTTTGTATACGACGGCTCAGAAAAGCAAACTATGCTTGCAGAGGCTCGTTCATTAGTTGAGCAGGGGGTACACGGAATCGTGGTTGGGGCATTGAAACCCAATGGAGATTTGGATGCCGAATTTATGCAGGAATTCACGGAGATAGCCGCAGGTCGCGAATTGACTTGCCATCGTGCTATAGATGTTTCTCGTGAACCTTTGGAAGTGATGGAACAATTAATCGCTATCGGATTTAACCGTATCCTGACTTCGGGCTGTAAAGATAAGGCTCTAGATGGTATTGAAAACATTGCGGAATTGGTAGCAGCAGCCAAGGGCCGAATCCAAATTATGGCAGGAAGTGGAGTAAATCCAATGAATTGTTTAGAGTTTGTTCAAATCGGGGTCGATGCCATACACTTAAGTGCGAGAACGACGCGCAATTCTGAAATGGAATACAGGCGTCCAGGTATCTCGATGGGAGGGGTAGCAGAAATTTCAGAATTTGAGGTAGCCTACTCGAGCGAAGAAATCATTCGAGCAGCTATCTCCAAAATTCAAGACTTATTCAGCGAATAAATCTGTCGTTTGCCATGCCTTCTCTGGCATAGTCGAAATGTCATACAATCCTACGTCTGTGCGTCTAAATGTTGGGATTTTAAATTCGGAATCAGAAACGCTTCCGTTTTTGAATTTCTCAATCATCAAAGCAAAGCGTGCTTCTTCTGAATCTGTGGATGTTGCTGTTGCTGAGTCCATATCGCCATCTAATTCAACACTATCACCTGGATTCAAGAATACAGGAGCGGCTTTTTTCACCAACTTACGCATTCCACCATCCATTCCACTCGAATCTTGCTCAAAACCGGCAGCGATAACCGTTAAATATAAATCGTCTCCTAATTCTTCATCCGTTGAGAATCCGAATTTCACCATATCCGCTTGCGCATCGATTCGCTCATTTAGGTATTCGATGATTGCATCTTTTTCCCAAATCAACAAATCCTTTTCGCTACTTGTAGATACCGTCACCAAGATGCGTTTAGCCCCTTTTATCTCTTGAGAGTTTAATAGAGGAGAGTTCAAAGCCTCGACAATAGCTGCCTTCGCTCTTTCTTCACCCTTACCTAAAGCTGAACTCATCATTGCCTGGCCAGCATTGGTTAACACCTTTTTCACGTCCATAAAGTCCGTGTTAATATCACCTGGTTTGGCAATTACGTCTACAACTGATTTAACTGCTTTAGCTAATACGTCATCTGCTTTCGCAAAAGCATGTTTTACGGCTAGATCTTTGTAGTGTTCTGATATTTTATCGTTCATAATCACCAAAACCGTATCACAATACGATTTCAGTTCTTCAATCCCATCTCTTGCATATTGAATTTTCTCTTTTCCTTCCCAATTATACGGGAATGAAACTACCGCCACCGTTAATAAATCTCGGTCTCTAGCGATCTCTGCTACGACAGGCGCGGCCCCCGTCCCCGTTCCACCACCCATACCTGCGGTGATGAATACCATTTTTGTCTCGTTCGAAAGAACGGCTTTGATCTTCTCTTGACTTTCTTGAGCGGCCTGTTTTCCTACCTCTGGATCCGTTCCAGCCCCCAAACCTTGTTCGCCTAATTTAATCTTCGTGCGCACTGAATTCGAAGCTAAAGCCTGTGAATCCGTATTGCAAATGATCAAATCAGCTCCTTTGATTTTTAGGTTGTCCATGTGCTTCACCGCATTGGATCCGCCACCCCCAATTCCAATCACTTTAATAATGGATTTAAAAGATGTTTCAGGTACTACTTCGATTTGATGGTTAAAAAAGGAAGGATTTTGGCTACTCATAGGTCAATTCAAATTTTCTAAGCTGTAAAAATAATAGAATTCTGCAAATTATTTAGTCATTCCCCCAGCGCCACTCATTCCCTAATTCAAGTTCGTGGCGAAGGTTATGTTTGATGAAGAATTCTTTAGTAGAATAAAAGTCTAATTTCTTAGCTGGAATGTGTTCCATGTTAGCTAAGCCATACAGGAGCATAGTGGTATACTTTACGGTATTCTCCATTTCCTTTTTATTTACTAAACTAAAATCATCACAGTTTGCATGGTAACAATCCAAAACGCTACGGGTTAATTTTCCCATTGGATCAGCGGCCGGTATTCCTTCCATTAAAAAAGTCTGGTTGTCTGAATGCAAACCAGGGGAATTAACTAGTTGATTGCCAAAATCTCCATCGATTGCCTTAATTTGATCACCAATAGACTTTAATACCGTAAGCATTTCGTCGCGACCACCTGCATTAAATCCATATACATTATTGGTCATATCTAGGTTAATCATGTAGACCACGTCATCCAATTCTCCTAATTTCTTGGCACGCTCCACATAGGCTTTAGATCCTAAAAGCCCCTCTTCTTCGCCCATAAATGCCACGAATTCGATGGTGCGTTTACTACTTAAACCCAAAGCTTTAAAAGTTCGAGCCACATCTAAAACAGAGAAAGAGCCAATACCGTTATCGATGGCACCTGTTGCCAAATCCCACGAATCCAGGTGACCTCCAATGATAATTTTCTCATTTCTTAATTTCGAGCTCGTTCCTTTTAATGTTGCAACTACATTACGTGCCTTAATCGGTTTGCTGAAATTGTGCATTTCAATTAAACTCAAAAGGCCTGGTTGGTCTTTCATCCAACTTCTGATCTCTGTTCCATTTTCTAAGGAAATACATACCGCTGGGATGGAGATTAAATTACCCGTAACTGAAGCTGTACCGGTTAATAATACCTGACCTTTGACGGTATTTACGAAAATGACCCCGATAGCTCCGTGTTGAATGGCTAAAGCAGTCTTTTCAGAGCGGTGTAAATTTTTTGTTCCTGCGGCAGCTTCTAAAAGGCCGATGTTTGCTAATACGACTTTCCCTTTCACTTCTTTGCCCGCATAATCGGCATCTAGACCATTGCCTAGATCCACTATCATTCCTTGGATGTTTGCATCAACGGGTGTCATTGCCAAAGATACCACAGGTACTTCTCTGAAATCATCTGATTTAGGAGGGGCGATAGATAAAGTGACTGTATCGCGAGCCCAAGCTTCAACTTGAAATCCTTGAAACTTTGTATCCTTAAAGCCGTATTCTTTAAGTAAACGAAAGGCATATTCTTCCGCTTTTTTCCCTTTTTCACTTCCGGTTAATCGATGTCCTATAGTCTTGCACGCATCTCCCAAAGTGCTATATGCTTTCGAGTGCAGCTCTACTTCCTCTTTAATTTTTTTGAAAACTTCTTTCCATTCTTCCTCTCCTTCCACAGGAGTAAATGAACTAGCGAAAAGGGTCACTGACAGTGCTAAAATCCCAAGGGTCAATTTTCTCATAGGTAATTTTGAATTATCACTTTAAATGTAGGCCTTTTCGAAGAAAAACGCAATTAGCCGGACCAATTTTCGCGATCTAAATTTCGGTAGGTGATGGCCTCAGCTACATGTTTTGCTTGTATTGTAGAAGAAAAAGCTAGGTCTGCGATTGTTCTTGCCATTTTTAAAATTCGATCATGAGCTCGCGCGGACAATTGCAGTTTTTCTATGGCGGTTTGAAGAAGAGTGGATGAGGAGGAATCAAGCACACACACCTGTTTGACAAGCTCTGAATTCATCTCGGCATTTGTTTGAATTTTCGCCAAATCGATAAATCGATGTTTTTGCATATTCCGCGCCTTAATTATACGTTCTCGAATAATAGCACTTGTTTCAGTTGCCTGCTCATTAAACATTTCGGTATATTTTAAAGGAAATACTTCCAGGTGCATATCGATTCGATCTAATAGGGGTCCTGAAATACGATGGAGGTAGCGATCTACTTGAAAAGGTTTGCAGGTACACGGTTTATCAGGGTGGTGAAAGTAACCGCAAGGGCAGGGGTTCATGGCGGATATCAAAAGGAAATTTGCCGGAAATTCCACCGTTCCATGTGCGCGAGAGATGGGAACTTTTCGTTCTTCCAATGGCTGCCGTAAAAGCTCTAATACATGCCGTTGAAATTCTGGAAGTTCATCGAGGAATAATACTCCTTGGTGAGCGAGGGATATTTCTCCGGGTTGAGGATTCGTTCGCCCACCTATCAATGCTGGAGCAGATATACTGTGGTGCAAGGCACGAAATGGTCTTTCGGTGATCAATGGATTTTCAGAACTTAACTTTCCCACGATGGAGTGAATTTGGGTGGTTTCGATGATCTCGCTGAGGTTCATCGGAGGCATGATGGACGGAATACGTTTTGCCATCATTGTTTTACCCGAACCAGGCGGGCCCACCAGGAGTAGGTTATGCCCGCCCGCCACGGCAATTTCAATCGCTCGTTTGGCTTTTTCTTGGCCTTTTATTTGGGAGAAATCGTCTTCGTACTGCATGTTAACTTGCAAAGTGCTAGGGGCTTTCACG
>JBIILT010000116.1:0-5379 GCA_044338355.1 Aquirufa sp. | reverse complement strand
ATTAAGGAGTTGTTTACGTGCTTCGCGATGTTCTCATGCAAAGGTTCGATACCTACGGCACACTTATCATTAAATGCCACACACACATCTCCAATTAAACGAGCTGAATGTAAGAAGTTGTAGATCATTACGGGTTTGAAGACGTTCAGTTCAAAATGACCATTTGAACCACCAATTCCGATCGCCACATCATTCCCCATTACTTGCGCTGCGACCATAGTCATTGCTTCGCATTGGGTAGGATTCACCTTGCCTGGCATGATAGAAGAGCCAGGCTCATTATCTGGGATATAAATCTCTCCAATACCCGAACGAGGGCCTGAAGATAGCATGCGAACATCGTTTCCAATCTTCATTAAGCTCACTGCAACCGTTTTTAAAGCGCCGTGCGCCTCTACAATGGCATCATGTGCAGCTAAGGCCTCAAACTTGTTTTCGGCTGTAATAAAGGGCAATCCAGTTAAAGTGGCAATGTGCTTAGCTACGTTCTCTGAATAGCCTTTGGGCGTGTTAATACCTGTTCCTACAGCTGTTCCTCCTAAAGCTAACTCAGATAAATGCGCTAAGGAGTTATTGATCGCACGTAGACCGTGATCTAATTGCGATACATAACCTGAAAATTCTTGTCCTAAAGTTAAAGGGGTCGCATCCATAAAGTGCGTACGACCGATTTTAACCACGTTTTTAAAGGCTTTTGACTTGGCAGCCAGTGTATCACGCAATTTCGTAATTCCAGGAATGGTTACCTCTACTAAGCTTTGATATGCCGCAATGTGCATCGCTGTAGGGAACGTATCATTGGAAGATTGAGACTTGTTCACATCATCGTTTGGATGCACAAATTTTTGCTCATCGAGTAAATTACCACCCTGCAAAACGTGTGCACGGTAAGCAATTACTTCATTGCAATTCATATTAGATTGCGTACCTGAACCTGTTTGCCAAACCACTAAAGGGAATTGATCTGCCCATTGGCCACCTAAAATTTCATCACAAACGTGACCGATTAGATCCTTTTTAGCCTCCTCTAAGACACCTGCCTCAAAGTTCGTAATAGCCGCTGCTTTCTTTAAGTAAGCAAAGGCCCGAATGATCTCTTTGGGCATCTTATTTATATCCTGAGCAATCGGGAAATTCTCAATCGAACGCTGAGTTTGAGCTCCCCAATAAACGTGAGCAGGCACTTGCACCTTACCCATAGTATCTTTTTCAATTCTATACTCCATACGATGTTTTGTATTAAATTTGTCTTGGTTCACAAAAATACCACCAAAATCAATAAGATGCTTACTATTTACGGAATTCCTGCTTGCAATACGATGAAAAAAGCGTTTGATTATTTAAACGAAAAAGGGATTGCTTTTGCGTTTCATAATTATAAAAAAAGTGGCATCGAGGCTGCGCAACTAAGCTATTTCATCGAGCAATTAGGCGAGGAAAAAGTGTTGAACAAGCAGGGAAGCACCTACCGTCAATTAAGCGATACGGAGAAAGCTAATTTGGATGTTTTCTCGTATTTACAAGAAAAAACATCTGCCATCAAGAGACCCATTTTCGTCTTGAACAACAGATGTTTCGCTGGATTCAAACCAGAAGAATTAGATAAGTGGCTAACGAATTAACCTTTATAAAAAAGCCATTTGGCCATCTCTTTGACCGTAATTTTCTTACCATACATCAAGATTCCTACACGGTAAATTCGGGCAGATAGCCAGCTACAACCTAAGAATCCTAACACTAATAAAACCATAGAAGTAGCTAATTCCCACATAGGGACGCCATAAGGTAAGCGAACCATCATGTTAATGGGCGATGTGAAGGGAATCATAGAGGCCCAAAACGCAATCGTACTATCAGGCTCCTGCATTGTAAACTGCGCCATAACAAAAGCCAAAATGATCGGCAACATAACGATAAACGTAAATTGCTGCGCTTCAGCTGTATTCTCTACCGCACTACCTATTGCCGCGAAAAGAGAGCTATATAACAAATATCCAAACAGGAAATAGAATAGAAATCCACCTACAACCAGCGGAATATTTGTACTTTCGATCACCTTGGTTACTTCAGACATTGGAGATGCTTCGTCTACCTGCTTAGCTACTTCGGGATCCCCTTTTTTCATTTGTTCCATTTTCTTCTTCACAGGACTTGCTGAATAGAAAGTCGACGCCACCTGAGACAAACCAATCGTCAACACAATCCACAACAAAAACTGGGTTAATCCTACCATTCCTACTCCTAAAATCTTACCCAACATTAACTGATAAGGCTTGATGGACGATATAATCACTTCTATAATTCGACTACTTTTCTCCTCAATCACCCCATTCATCACTTGAGATCCATACAATAACAAAGTGATATAAAGTAGCATTCCCATCACTCCAGCGAGTATCATAGCCCCTCCAGAAGAGGAACTCGTTTCATTACCTGAATCCGAAACCGTGATCGTCTCACTACCCACGTCTACTTGCGTTTTATCATAAATATCTGAAGCTATTCCTGCTTCTTTCATGAGTGTAGCTCTTACCTTTTTCTCAATGACCCGCTCAATCGTTGACTTTAAAGGCAAGCTTAAATTCTTTTCCGAATAGATTTTGAGCTCTTTTGATTGCGTCAAAATATCCTTTGGAAGATGTACAAAAGCAGCATAACCTTCCTTCGTAAATGACTTTTTCAATTCCTCTGCAGGCTTTTTCACTAAAGTAAACTCCACTTCCTTATCCTTCAGATCAGCGATTTGAAACAAGCCGCTTTCATCTAAAATCTCTACCCGTTTTACTTCCTTATCTTGCATCGCTAACCAGATAGGCACCGCATAAATAGCCGTAATTAAAATAGGCCCTAACAATGAGGCTATCCAGAAGGATTTTTTTTGAATACGGGTCAAATACTCCCGCTGAATCACTAATAATATCTTGTTCATGGCTTATTTGGTTTCTTCTACTACCTGAATAAATATGTCATTAAAGGACGGAATCATCTCTTTAAACTCGAATAAATCTACTTGCTTAAGTAAGGCTGCAATGGCCTGATTCGTTTGATCAGGCTGAGTCAATTTGATGATGGCTCTGTTCTTTTGAGGATCGACGCTAATGATTTCAAATGCCTTGGAATCAGCTAATTGACCCGAATAAAAGATCTCGTACTCAAATTGTTTGAAACGATTCCTAACCTCCTCTTTTTCGCCTGTTAACACTACCTGAGAACGATTAATCAGCGCAATACTATCGCACAATTCCTCTACGGATTCCATGCGGTGAGTAGAAAACAAGATCGTTGTTCCCCTTTCTTTGAGGCCTAAAATCTCGTCTTTCAGCATATTCGCATTGATGGGGTCAAAACCAGAAAAAGGCTCATCTAGAATCAATAATTTAGGCTCATGCACGACTGTAGCTATAAACTGAGTCTTTTGCTGCATCCCTTTAGACAAATCATCTACCTGCTTATTCCACCAATCCTTTATATCTAGACGGATAAACCAATCCTTCAATCTATTCTGCGCCTCTGCCTTAGAAAGTCCTTTTAATTGGGCCAAATAAAGTAACTGCTCCCCTACCTTCATTTTCTTGTACAAGCCACGCTCCTCCGGCAAATAACCTATCTGCTCAACATGCTTCGGTTGTAAAAGTTCTCCATCAAACAAGACCCGTCCTTCATCAGGAGCTGTAATCTGGTTTATAATTCGAATAAGTGAAGTTTTTCCAGCACCATTAGGACCCAAAAGCCCAAAAATCTGCCCTTTAGGAATCTCCAAACTAACTCCGGCTAACGCCGTGTGATCTGAATAACGCTTGACCACGTTTTGAATAGATAGTATCATAGATTGAATTTAACAAGACGAATTTAAACAAAAATTGCGTTCGAATCCTGGTAAAAGGATGAACGCAAAATAAAAAGGATGAACGAAATTAGGCGATAATTTTGGACACAAAATCCCAAATAACGACCCCCATACTTACAGATACATTTAAAGAATGCTTTGTCCCAAACTGAGGAATCTCTAAACTAAAATCCGCCTCTTGAATCCAAGCATCATTCACCCCAAAAACTTCATTTCCAAACACAAAAGCATATTTTTGATCTTTAATAGGTTCAAATTTCTCTAAAGAAACGGAGCCTTGCACTTGTTCTATACATACGATTTGGTATCCCTCCGCTCGTAACGCCTGACGGCTAGCAGCTCCCTCCTCAAAATACAACCAATCTACAGATTCATCAGCACCTAAGGCAGTCTTCGTAATTTCACGGTGGGGAGGTTGTGCGGTAATTCCACACAAATGAATGGCAGCACACTTAAAGGCATCCCCTGTTCGAAAGGCAGAACCTATGTTATTCATACTCCTAATGTCATCTAAAACGATCACATAAGGGAATTTTTCAGTGATTTTATACGCGGATATATCGAGCCTATTGAGCTCATCCATGGATAACTTCTTTGACATATTTACGCAATCCAAGAGAAAGGATACGCTAATTCAGGCACCTTAACTCGATCTGCTAATTTTTCTAAACGGGCTGGCAAATTTGCCACATAATCACGTGCCTTTTCTGCTGTTTCATTCAATCCTGACATGTTTTCGATATCCCAATCAGCGATTAAACCTTTCATGATGGTCACATAATCAGTGGTCGTATAAACCCCTAAACGTTGTGCCGCATCAGAGAAATGCTCAAATAAAGAACTCTTCGCTCCATTAATCTCCCGCAAGAAATGCGCAGGCATCACAATTTTCTTTTTCATCATGTCTGCAAAAGCAAGCATCATTTCGTTCGGATCCAAAGTAAAAATTTCAGAAACAAAAGAACGATATGCCTTGTGGTGACGTAATTCATCCGCCGCAATTTGTGCACACATACGCGACAACAAGGAATTGCCATGTTGCTTAGCTAAAGAAGCTGTACGGCGATGGGAAATATTCGTTGCTAATTCTTGAAACGAAGTATAAACGAAGTTTCGGTAAGGGTCAGCCGTAGTCCCGATGTCAAAACCATCCGCAATAAGATATTGCGTAGAAATGGCCACCGACTTCATATCCACCTTACCAGAAAGATACAAATACGTATTTAACAGGTTTCCATGACGATTTTCTTCTGCAGTCCAGGTGCGAATCCACCGAGACCAACCATCTGTTTGATCTACTTGATTCACTGTCTCCATACCTAATAACCAAGATTCGTAGGTAGGCAAAGCCTCTTCTGTAATGGTGTCACCTACTAAAACTGCCCAATAATCGTAAGGCAATTCATTCGCAGCTTCCTGCAAAGCTTTCACATCATCAAAGAACGAATCCTTGGTCGAATCGGGTAACATATCAGCGGGCTGCCAGTTGGTATCGATTGGGACTAAGTAGTCCTTCACGTAGTTATCCATAT
>JBIILT010000115.1:0-5393 GCA_044338355.1 Aquirufa sp. | reverse complement strand
CGGTCGCAGCTGTTTTACTACACGAACAAGGATATGAAGTCATCGGTATGACCATGAAAACATGGGATTACGCGAGTTCTGGTGGCGATAAAAAAGAAACAGGCTGTTGTTCTTTGGATTCCATCAATGACGCGCGACATATCGCAGTTTCCCTGGGTTTCCCCCATTATATTTTAGATATCAGAGAAGAATTTGGTGATTCTGTCATCGATTACTTCACGAACGAATACATCGAAGGCCGCACGCCTAATCCCTGTGTGATGTGCAATACGCACATTAAATGGGATGCATTATTGCGTCGTGCGGATCAATTAGGCTGTGAATTTATCGCGACAGGCCACTATGCTCAGATCCGCGAGGAGAACGGCCGTCATATTATTTCTAAAGGCGTAGACGTATTGAAAGATCAGTCGTATGTGCTTTGGGGCGTTTCGCAAGACAGTTTAGCGCGCACTATTTTACCTTTAGGACATTTAACGAAAGCGCGTATCAGAGAAATGGCAACAGAGCGTGGATTCGTCGATTTAGTCAATAAATCGGAGAGTTATGAGATCTGTTTCGTGCCAGATAACGATTACCGCGGCTTCTTGAAAAGACGCGTTCCGGAGTTAGAGGAGCAAGTTAAAGGAGGTAATTTCATCGATACCGAGGGTAAAATTATCGGGAAACATGAGGGTTATCCCTTTTATACGGTAGGCCAAAGAAAGGGATTAGGAAAAGCCTTCGGCTATCCAGCCTTTGTGATTGAAATTCGAAAAGAAACCAATGAGGTAGTCATCGGTAAAGTGGAGGATTTGAACCGCACTGGTATGTGGGTGGGTCAATTAAATCTACAGAAATACACTTCCATTCCCGCTGAGGGCATCGAAACGGTCACTAAAGTACGATACAAAGATGCGGGAACCGCTGGCCATGTTGAACAAGTGGGCAATCGAATTAAAGTAGATTTTGCCTTCGATGTGTCAGGGATCGCACCTGGTCAAGCTGCGGTATTCTATGAGGGTGATGATGTCGTGGGTGGTGGCTGGATTTTAAAGTCCTACCAGAAAGGCAGCGTCTTCGAAAACTTCCAATCGTTCCAGACTACTTAATTTTCTGATGAATTCGGGGCATTTGAATGAGCTCCATATCATAGATACGTTTCCCATCAATCTTGAATTGTAGGGCGGTTTGCTCTTGGTGAAAACCATGTTGTCCTGCTGCACCTGGATTTAGAAACAACATCTGGTTGCGATTCTGATCCCTTTTCACCTGCAAAATATGGGAATGTCCACAGACAAAAATATCCGGTAATCCCATCGCAAAAGTCTCCAAGGCATCTGGTTTATAGGAAGAGGGCGCTCCAGCTATGTGCGTCATAGCGACGGTTACTTGCTCACAGGTGAATCGAGCGATTTTGGGAAACATATTTCGTATCGTCCGGTCATCGATATTCCCATAGACACCATACACCGGCTTACCAAACCCCATCAACGTATCCGCCACCGCCACCGATCCCCAATCCCCACCATGCCAAATCTGATCACAAGCTTCCACATGCGGAATCAAGCGCGGATCTAAATAGCTGTGCGTATCAGAAATAACTAAAATCTTTTGCATTTACTTGTGTAGAGAAATCAATTTACCCGTTGAAATCAATGAATTGGACCTCCATTGAACCTTTTCAGATTCAAAGGCTGCCTTCTTATCAGCAGAAATATCCTTCGTCACCCAAGTAGGATAACCTGCATCCTTCCAGGCAGAATACCAAAAAGACGAAACCCGATGTGATGACTGAATCATACGATTCGGAATGGATGTCCCTAATTTATCGCCATAGGCTTGAATAAACTCATCCGTATAATAGCGAAGTGTTTTCCCATAACGCTCCACCATTTTAAAGGACTTTTCCTCTCCTAATGCTTTGCGAACTTCTGTCTGAGCCTTAAACATTTCAGGCAGCATCGCGTGTGATTCTAATAAAATCTGAAAAATAAAATCCTGCGGTTTAGCTATGTATTCAGGCACTTTAGGCTGAAATAAGGCATAATTCTTTAATTGTGCTTCTGGAACTAGACTCTCCCACAAAACATGCATGCCTTTTTGATTCGTTAATTGACCATCGTGATTTTTCGTTGTGTGCAACGGAACGTGTGCATCAGCCACGTAGTGTCCTAAATCAGCGGCATAAAACAATACCGAATCGCGCATCTCGTTTTTAAAAGCATGGACTAAACGGCCGTATACTCGATTCACTTCCCAGGGCACTAAACCTTCCTTTCGCAAGCTATCAAATGTATACTTTGCCACGGCTTGCTTGAAATCATGGGGAATATCGGTCCGGTAATTAGGGCCAAAAACAGCCGCATCCATATCTAAATAATGCTTCGAATCTTCTGTCTTATCATCTTTACGGCGCACATCTGGACGAATCGATTGTTGAACGATGTAGTCCTGATTTGCATAAAAGAATAAACCTAGGTCTGAAGGCAAAGGGTAAATGGCAATCTGCTGTAAGGTTTTGTGAGCTAAAAAGCCCCAGGAAACCAAGAAACCGCAGACAAGAAGCAGAGATAATTTGCGCATATTATTTTTTAGTAAGGAATGTTTTAGGAGCGAATCCATATTGTTTTTTAAAGGCACGTGTAAAATAAGCTGGGTCATTAAAGCCTACTTGGTAAGCTACCTCTGAAACGTTCAAGGAACCCTTTTCTAATAAAATCCGGGCTTGCTGTAAACGTATGGAACGTATAAACTCGTTTCCAGCTAGTGAAGTTAACATTTTCAATTTACGGTAGAGTTGCATCTTGCTCATATCTAAGGCTTGCTCCAGATGCTCTACATCAAAATCTGCTTCATCTAAGTGCTCAATGACTATTTGGGTGGCTTTTGAAAGGAATTCATCTTCGAAAACAGGGGCCTTTTGGAGGTCTTGATTCATGACGGATTCATGCCAACTCTTGCGCATTCGCTCTTTTGCCTCTAATAATTTAGCTACCCTTAATTCCAAAATATCTGCATGGAATGGTTTAGAGATGAAATCATCTGCCCCTGACTGCATTCCTTCGATTTGACTTTCTTGAGAACTTTTTGAAGTTAAAATAACTAAAGGTATATGACTCGTTTTCGAATTATTTCGAATCGCTTTGCAAAGATTAACCCCTGACATTCCGGGCATCATCCAATCCGTAATTACTATATCTGGCAAATAGGTCAATGCCATTTCTAAACCAGTCTCTCCGCGATCCGCCTCTATCACCTGAAAGGTTCCTTCAAAGATCTCCCGAATAAAGGCACGCATTTCCTCATGGTCTTCGACGATCAAAAGAATCTGCTTTTCCTGCTGAATCGTCACGACTTCTTGACCTATTGACTCTTTGACTGCTGGAAGACTTCCAGCCCTCACCCATGCAGGATCAAATGCTTCCAGGGTCACGGGGAAATGTATTTTAAAATCAGATCCTGCCCCTAGATCACTTTGGACTTCAATCGATCCCTTATGCACCACCATTAATTCCTTGCAAAGAGATAGTCCCACGCCAGTTCCTACTCGATCCACCTTCTCTGGAATTTGATAAAAACGGTCAAATATATGCTGAATATGCTCTGAACTAATTCCTTTGCCGGTATCAGAAACATGAATCGATACTCGGTTAATCGATTCCTGAGATCCTTGGTACACTTTGTGCAATTCTAATCGAATACCGATTATGCCATCCTCTGGAGTAAATTTAAAGGCATTCGATAAGAGATTGCTTACGCATTTTTCAATAATGTCTGCATCATAATAGACCAACAAGGATTCAATCGGTGCTTCCCACTTTAACCTGATTTGCTTTTGCTGTGCATAGGATTCAAAACTTTGTTTGAGGGTATGCAATTGACGCACTAAATCGTGCTTTTCGATCACTGGAAGTACATTTCCTGATTCAATTTTAGATAAATCCAGCAGCTGATTGATGAGTCTCAGTAATTTTTGAGCGTTTTGGTAAATCGAATTAATCTTCGTCTTCTGATCCTTATTTAAGCTCGTATTGGAGATAAAATATTTTTCCAATGGACTCGTAATTAAAGTCAGCGGAGTCCTTAACTCGTGAGAAATATTCGTAAAGAAATGTGTCTTTACTTGCTCCAATTCTTGAATTCGCTCCTTTTCTATCTCCTTTAATCGCAAATCGGTCCTGAATGCCTCACGTACCCTTACCTCCCGAATGAAGGCATAAATGCAAGCAGCTATAAATAGACCATAGAGAATATAGGCCCACCAGGTTCGGTACCAAGGAGGTAAAACAGTAATCTTTAACTCATAAGGATTTTCCGCCCAAACACCATCCGAATTACTAGCCTTTAATTTAAAAACATAATCTCCCGGACTTAAATTAGTATAGGTCACCGAACGCTGTGTACCCACTAAATTCCACTCTTTTTCAAAACCTTCTAAATAATAGGCATAACGGTTGTTTTTAGGTCTTTGATACTCTAAAGCCACAAAATCTAAGCTGAAAACGGTTTGATCTGGTTGTAATGTTAAGTGTTTAGTAGACAATATATCCACTGTTAATGGTGAGTTCTCCTGACCCACTTCCACGTCCTTATTGAAGATTTTTAATTTCGTAAAATACACTGGCGGGACATTCAATCGCATACGCAAGCTATCCGACTTCAAATAATTCAATCCGTTAACACCACCAAAAAACAACCAATTTTGATTGTTTTTAGCCACTGCATTCGTCATAAATTCTTTCCCCTGCAGACCATCCGCTTCTACGAAATTGACAAATTTCAGGGTCTTTGCATCCATTTTTGAAATTCCGCCATTCGTACTGAACCATAAATCCCCCTTAGCGTCCTCCACCATTCCTCGCAAAGAATTACTGGCTAAACCATCTTTCACCGTAAATACTTTGAAACCCTTATCTGGACCCAGGTATTCATTCAATCCTCCACCTTGAGTCATCACCCAAATGCGCCCTTGACGATCTTGGTAAATTTTATTCACGTGATTATAGCTCAGGGCACCTGATTCAGCTGATTTAACATAATGACGCAATTTATGTGATGCTAGATCGAACACATATAAACCATAACTCACCGTACCTATCCAAATTTCCTTTTCATTTATTACTCGAATAGCTGAAATAGATTTATTCAAGAAATTAGATTTCCCTAATTCCGGAAAAGGTATTCCATATTGTTTTGATTTAGGATTAAAGGACACAATCCCCTGACCTGCAGTTCCTAAAAAAAATTCCGATTTATAGGCTTCTAACGTAATAAAATTAGCCTCCCGAACACCAGGCTTAAAAGGATAATCGACTAACTTTTTATCCTTCGAAAATAGATTAATCCCTTTTCCCCACAGTCCTACCCATACTCCACCATCGCCAGAGGGATATATAAAATTCACATCATAG